>NZ_JAUBUC010000090.1:0-24897 GCF_036705285.1 Microcoleus sp. B4-C1
CTGAGTGACAGCTCGATCGCCTGAGTGACAGCTCGGTCGCCTGACTGACTCTTTTAAGATACAAGGGGCGGGTTCACCAACCATCTATGGAAAAAATTAATAATCTCCTAAACCCGCCCCCACCCGATAGAAAATACAAATTTACCATTAATTTATTGAATCAAATGTTGATGTAAAATTGGGCGTTGGAGGGCGGGTTTATCAGATTGTTTGATTTGTGTTAAAGATTTCGGTGAACCCGCCCCTACAGAGATTGCGGTTTTCAATATTCCCATTTACGTTTCTGTTTCTGTTTCAAATCCAACACCTTCATACAAAAGTGCGATCGGCAAATCAACCTCAATGCTTGATAAAGTGATAATCTCCCCAGCAGTGTAAGAATAGTACAGCCACATTCTGCCCTCTCCCCGACAGTAACGCTCAACAAAAATCTTTTGTGAATCAATCAAGATATACTCTTGCAAAGTCGGAATTTTTAGGTAACAAGTGAATTTTTCATCCCGATCTTTAGCACTTGTACTGGGAGAAAGAACTTCCACAATAATTTTAGGGTTCTGAATAAAATTGCGCGAATTAATGTCTTCTGAATCGCAACTGACTATCACATCAGGGTAGTAGTAACGGCTTTGAAAACTGACTTGCAATTTCACATCTGACACGTTGATCCGACAGCCTCTGGAACGCAGATGTGGGTACAAGTTCCTGTAAAAGTTAAGTGCAAGATCGTTATGGGGAATTGTACTGCCCGTCATGGCAAAAACTTCGCCGTTGACATATTCGTGGCGAATCTCTTGTTGAGCTTCCCATTCTAGGTATTCCTCAACCGTCATTTTTTGGGGTGCTTGGGGAATGGCTATCATAACAAAATTTTTTGTAATGTTACTTTGATTATAGCATTAGGCATGGGACAATTGTCAAACAAACCCTGCCTTAAAAATCCCCTTCATCTACTTGGAATACCGTCAATCCCAAGCCTCTCCACATATCAACAACTTGCTGGCGATCGTCCAAGACAAACTTAACATTATATTTCCCTGCAATATGCTGCCGATACAACTCTTCCTTCATAATCGCATCCTTCCTCATATCTCCAGTTTTCCGCAGATAAAGAGCGGCATAATTAACCTCGTACTGCTGCAACCATTTCTCAGTTTGAGGCTGACAATCATCTGTGCGGCCCGACACTACAATAATATTAACGCTCGACTGCCACTTGCGAACGGTATCTAAGACGGGCTGATTGGGCAAATCGCGATCGCACGTCGAAGCATCAAAAGGATTTCTGCCATTGAGAAGTGCCAGCGTACCGTCCATATCAACAATAATTGCATCCGGCAAATCCGGGTTATATTCCGGCGGCACAACGGGAACCCGCACGTACTTATTGTACATCTTCATAATCACATCTTTGCCCACCGAATTAAGTCTTTTCAAATCCCGTTTAATACATTCCTCAACCGGAACTTGCAGGAAAGAATCATTAACTTCGACAAGGGCTTTACCTTTAACCAACTCCTTGATATGCTCGATGTGCGGGCCAAAATTAGTATCATCTACAATGACGTGCTTGCCGCTTTCCAAAGCCATCAAAATAATCGTATCTCTCAACTGCAAAATAAACTTTTCATTTGCAGGCGACCAATGAGAAGCGTGAGCCATTTCTCTGAGCAGATCTTTATTGCTACGCACCCACTTGGCAGGTTCAGACAGCAGCAATTCCCTAGCAAATTGAGATTTTCCCGAAGCAGGTAAACCGACAAGTACAATAACTCTTTTCATGGCAATTGGTAATTGGCAATTGGTAATTGGGCATTGGGCATTGGGCATTGGGCATTGTTTAAATACTTAAGCTGTTCTCCATTTAAATTGTGTGTCAAAAATCACTCAAATTATTGTGGGATGGGCTTCTAGCCCGTCCAGAATATGCAATTTAAACGCGCAACAGCTTACCTCTTCATTCCATCCGTTACATCCGTTACATAATCCGTTGCCGAACTTCCCTCTTCCTTCAACATCTGCCTCACGCTCGATAATTAATCCGTGTATCCGTGTCGTGCCTTCCTTCTTCTACAAACCTAAATGGATGTAATCTAAACCCAATAACTCTTCTATTTTATGAATAGTAACATCACGGAGAGCTTCTTTCACTCCCGCAACTCTTCGGGCCCGCAAAGAAAACAAAATCCCGGAATAGGGCAAATGTTTCACAGCTAATGCAAAATCTTTCTGAACTTCGATATGTTCGTGCTGTCGGTAAGCTTCCTCGATTTCTCCAACCAAAGATTGATATTTGTCCTTAACTTGTTGATACAACTCACTCCACTCAGGAAAATAAGCTAAAAACTCTTCTCCTTCATTAGTTAAAACAATTTCTATCATGCGGCGGGTCGAGAATCCTTCGCGGAGATGAGAAATAGCGACATATTGCGGAGACTTAACTTTAACTCGGTTGAAGTTAGCGTCGCAGATAATATACCCTTCCGAGTTCATCGGATCTAAATGTTGAGCCGCTTCGATAACTTCTTTCCAGCTAGTTAAAGGATAGGATGCGACCAATTCCCATCCGTATTTATGTGCCCAAATACTCGGATCGGTTTCTAGTAGCGTTTGAGTGTTGCGAACCCCGTGCAGCACGATTTGATTGTTTTGTTGCTGGACAACTATTCTATTGTAAGGCGTCATCAACTCAAAGATAAAACACTGGTCGGTTTCTTGTGGCAATTGATATCCCAATTCTTGCCAAACTTTCCAAAAAAGTTCGGCAAAGCTGAATCCAAAACCGTTAACTTCGCCGGCGGCGTCGGGAGTGCCGCTAGATTGCACTCTCCATTCTCCCTTGTAAAAATACAGTACAGTCAGAGAACCGTCTAGTTTTTCATAAACTTTGGCATGACTCCAATCAATTGCAGCGGCGTGCCCTTCCCCGTAATTAAAAAATTTGTCGTAGGGATAAGAAACTATCTGCCAATCTTGAGATGAATCTAAAATAATGCCTCGGCATTGCTGGACTATTTTTTCGCCCAGGGGAGATTCTATCTGCGAGTATTTCAGACAGACTAAATCGGGATATTGGCGGTGGCGGGTAACTTTGATATGATAAGTTTCGGACAAAGTTTCCAATCCGTGCTGACGTAAATACTCTTGTAGTTCCACGTTCTATTCCTAAAATTGTCGCCTTTTCTATTTTATCTGTAACTGCATATTTTAGGGAATTTGTAAAAAAAAAGTTAAAGTTGCTTTTTTGCGGAATGCCTATTGGGAGTTTGGTATTTTCGAGTATCGTTGTAAATAGGTGAATGTGCTTCACCGAAAAACAGGACTGTTTCGACATCAGGGAAAAACACAGTGAACAATAAATTATTACTTTTGGCGACTTCGGCGTGTGTATTGACTGCTTTAGTACCTGTATCGCGAGTTTTTGGTGCGTGCGAATTGTCGCAGCTACCGCCGGAAACAAAATCTGTTGCTGTAGCGGGTACTGTTGTTCCGGTAAGTCAAATTTTGCAAAAGTTAAAAGGCAAAACACAAGTACCAATTTTCCTCCCCAGTCGGCTTCCTATTTCGCAGAAGCTTTACTATCAAAGCCAAGCGGAAGTGGACAGCTATACTATTTCTATGGAGTATACAGCAGATTGCCGAGGTGCGGGAGCTTGCTCTTTTGGGGAAATTCGAGGTCAGAAAGGCGGTGAGTTTTCTACTAAAGTAGAAGGGGTAACTAAGACTTTAAAAAATGTTCAACTGGCTGACCGAGTGAAAGGAGTTTTTCACAATGGTTGCGGGGCTTACTGCACAGCAACTCTTGAGTGGAAAAATCGGGGTTTTATGTATACCGTAGCCCTTAAGAACGGACGAGAATCTGATTTAATTTTAATAGCAAATTCTGCTATTCTAGCTCGGAAGCGTTAAGTTTTGTAGTCGGGGACGCACAACTTCTATCTGTAGGGTGTGTACGGCACACCTTACCGTTATTGTATGAGAGATTTGTATGAGAGATATTAACTCGCACTCGCCTCTTACAAGATGCTATGGTTTTTTTGCGCTGACCTACTTAGGGGGAAATCAGGATGAGGGGAAGATGGCTATTTGCGGCGATTTTTGCTTGTGTGGTGACTGCTTTTACCATCGCACCTTTGACACCAAACTCAGCGTTAGCAAGGACTGAACTCCCGATTACAGAAATCCGCTGGTTTAATTATTCCCCTGAAGATAGCTGGCAACCGATACAATTTATTGTGCCCGATCGCAACACTGCAAAATCTGCCGGCAGCCGCAAGTTGCGGTTGTACGATGTTCATATTGCCAAGATGTTTGAGATTTCTCATTTTCTGTGCGATCGCGATCGTGCTTCTGAGGGTTACACTTGGTCTTATCAAGCGGAAAATGGCAGTATTGAGATGGGACGCTTCAAAATTAGCTGCAATCTCGCCCGTTCCATAGCCACAGCTTACGGCTTAGGCAAACCCGAAATTACAGTGATTCGCCGCAACTTCAACCTGACAAACGGTCGCCCTTCTTTTGCGCTAGAAAAATACTCTATTCCCACTTTTAACATTGCTAAAAATAGAGTTGTGCAGTGGAGGAATTTTGTGCAAAAGTTGCCCCCCATCCCCGATAACTCAGGTGCGAACCAAGCTAACAGTCGTTTTCCTGCGAGTAACATCTTTAGACAAATCAAAGGCAAAACGCGAGTGCCTGTTTTTCTTCCGAGTAGACTTCCTTTACCTGACATTCAGCAACTTGATTTTGATGTGCAAGCAGGTTCCCACGGTTACATTGTGGGAATGTATTTAGGCAAAGGATGCCGCGCGGGAGCCTGTTATTTCGGCACAATCGAAGCTAAAAGAAATGAACCGTTTTCGCCTCCTTCGCGATTGCCGCAGGATACTTACAGAAGCGTTGAATTGGCGGGCGGATTCAGGGGGATTTATTTCAATAATTGCGGTGCTTACTGCACTGCTTTTGTTGAGTGGCAAAGGCTGGGGGTACTGTACCGAGTCACAAGGAAAAACGCACGGCAGCAAGAAGTTGTCCAGATAGCAAATTCTGCACTTCAAGCAGGCCAACGTTAAATTTGGGTGAGAAATGGCAAAGGTACGCGCGAGCGAAGCTATCCCGAACGCGCGTGCGTTCCGGCATGGTAAGGAATCGACCTTTTCACTCCTCATAAACTTTATTCTGGACAAACTGAATGGTCGCGGTCAAACCAAATGATGTAGTAAACAGATTGAACGCGAAACCAAAATATCCGTTTTTTCTCATCAATTCGCATTTCGGATAACCTCTCATCTTCAGGCATATTGTCCGGCAAAGTCGGATGAATGTTAATCAACTTATAACCAGTTCCCACTGATTCACCTCGTTTTTTTGAGCCGTGACCTTTGATTTGACCCCAAGTATATTTCTCAATTTTCTTTAGTCCTTCAATTAGGTCATTGATTTCTGATGATGTCCAGTCAGACAAAAGCCAACGATTTTTATCTGCATAGGTAAATCTGAAGCTAGGATGCTCATCATCTGTACTGCTTGGTCGATTTAACTGAGTTGCTTGCTCTGGAATTCTGCTTGCTTGCTTTTTTTGAGATGGCTTGGGTATTTGACTTTTTTTCCCCACTTACGCCTCCACCAAAGGTGCATAGCAGGATTTCATATCCTCGCGGGAGATGATTTTAGTTGATGTTTCGGCAGGTTCTAATCCCTGGCGAGCGTTGAGCCAAGGTGTCTCTGATTGGGTCAATTCTGCAAGATGTTTAGCACTTAATTCTCCATAAGCATTCCAAACTTCTTCGAGAACCTCGATTTCATCTTCATCAAATTCTTCTTCAAAATTATCGGGAGCGGGAATATCGCTATATTTGTAAGCTTTGTACTCATCCCAAACATCGCGGACAATGGGGCCGGAAACCCAAGCTTCAATATCTCGATCAAATAGCGGCTGGCTTCTAAAGACTAAACTCCAAGCTTGTGCATAATACACGAGCTTTTGCAGTTTCAGCCCAGAAATGGTATCGCCTGCTTCTCGATCGACACGACATAAAAAGTAACGAGCTACGTCCAGAGCACTTTTCATAGTTTTAGGATTTGAGTAATTTGACAAATTCACTTTTGATGCTAAGCTATTTGGTGGCTTTAGAAGTACGATCGCAACTTCGATCGCCCTTTTCCCCTCGCAACTACATTTCTATCCCCAAATCTCGCAACCTTTGAGCTAATTCTTTCGAGCTGCTGCTGAGCTAACTCCTCATGCCAACCAGGTTTATCCGGCTTGACCCTAGGTAAATCGTACATCGCCCGCAGCCTTTGCTTCGGAATGTCGATCGCCCCCATGCCAGCGACGCCCAATGCTGGATGGGAAACATCATCAAGACTCACTGCTACTGACGGTCATACGATTTTAGATTTTAGATTTTAGATTTTAGATTGGCAAGGGCTTATTATGTAAAGGTTTGGAGCTTGCCTACCGTTGCATTCTTTTTTCAAACAGGCGACCAAAATCTGGTATTTCTATTTTATCGCCCGAATTATCCCAACCAGCAATTAAAGTCCCCACCTGCGGTACGCTAGATCAGGTGAATATATTGGCTGATTTCAAGCTATCCTCCGATCGATCTTATGTCCCCAACCACATCTGCCCCTTCCCGAACCGTTCGCATCGGTTCCCGCAAAAGCCAACTCGCTCTCGTGCAAACCCACTGGGTGCAAGAACAGCTACAGAAACACTTCCCGCAACATACTTTTGAAGTCCACACCATGTCCACCCAAGGGGACATAATTCTTGATGTCGCCCTCGCTAAAATTGGCGATAAAGGACTTTTCACCAAAGAATTAGAAACGGGAATGATTAACAATGAAACGGACTTTGCCGTTCATTCCCTCAAAGATTTGCCTACCAATTTACCCGAAGGTTTAATTTTAGGATGCGTCACCGAACGGGAAAATCCCGCTGACGCCTTGGTAGTTCACTCCAAGCACAAAGACAAGCAACTCGACACCCTCCCAGAAGGTTCTGTAATCGGTACTTCTTCCCTGCGGCGGCTGGCTCAACTGCGGCATCATTTCCCTCATTTTGAATTTAAAGATATTCGCGGCAATCTCAATACTCGACTCGCTAAATTAGATGAGGGCGGTTACGACGCGATTATTTTAGCAGTTGCCGGCCTCGAAAGATTGGGAATGGGCGATCGCATCCACCAAATTATCCCTGCTGAAATCTCCCTTCACGCCGTCGGACAAGGTGCTTTGGGCATCGAATGCCGCGCCGGAGACACAGAAATCATGGCACTGATTAAAGCTCTCGAACACTCGGAAACCGCCCAAAGATGTTATGCTGAACGCGCATTTCTGCGGGAATTAGAAGGCGGCTGTCAAGTGCCGATCGGCGTCAATACCAAAATAGAAAACGGTCAATTAACCTTAACCGGAATGGTATCGAGTCTCGACGGCCAGCGATTCGTCAAAGATACTGTTTCCGGCGCCGCCGAGACTGCTGAAATGCTGGGAATTGACCTCGCTCACCGCCTGCGCCAACAGGGTGCTAGTGCAATTTTGGAGGAAATATTTGTCGAAGTTCAACGTGGTTCCTAAGACCGATCCGCATCTCTTTGTCAATGCTTTTAGACGCGATATATCGCCTTTTGTAAAATAAAAATAACAGGCGGTTTGCTTTGGCACAACAGGTAGAGTAGCAGTCTGATTGTAGATTTTTGATGGGATTTTAGGTAGGACTTGCGCGATAGATTTCAAAAATATCTGACTAATTTAGGACGCTCCGCACGGGTGTTAAGCAACCCGGTTTCTGATGTAAGTCTCGCTGTATAGCCCAAGATTTATGGTAAAAACCGGTTTTTTTTCGTAAGTCCTAGAGTTCTTAACCTCTCCATCCAAAATCTACAATCAAACATCCAAAATTAATCAGCAATTTATTTCAGGTAAAAGCCCACTATGAGCGCTAGAGAAACTCAATTAAAGCTGGAAGTGAAAAAGGTTCAGCAACTCTATAGCAAAATGCAAGCAGACCAACAAGCTTTGCAGAAGCAATTGAAAGAGTTCAAAACTCAAGCCGGAAGTTTTTCGGATGTAGTCGAGCAAGTCTTGCCCTCCTTAGTTTCAATTTACGTCATGGATTGGGATACAGAAGAAGAGATTTCTTCAGGAAGCGGGTTCTTTGTATCGCCGGACATAATTGTCACGAACTATCACGTTGTAGAAGATATTGCCGATGAAGATTACTTCTATGAAGAAGATGAAATCGAACAGGTTTTAGTGGAAACTCACGACGGAAAATTGAGATTGGCCGAGGTGGTGTTTACTGGTAATGCTGAAGAAGATTTAGCATTACTCTTAATTAGCGATTTAACCTTCGACCCGAACACAGGGGAACAAGTGGACTCTCCCCAAGAATATCCTCCCCTAGAGTTGTCTTTTGATGTGAAAGTGGGCGATCGAGTAATTGCTGTTGGCAATCCTTTGGGGCAGTTTGCTTCAACTGTAACTCAAGGTATTGTGAGTGCAATTCGCGAACCCGAGGAATATGAAGAAGGCGATGACGACGAAGATGATGTGGGTGAGGTGAAGGTGTTGCAAACTGATGCGGCGATTAATCCTGGAAATTCCGGCGGGCCACTGATTAATATGGCCGGTCAGGTGGTTGGGGTGAATACGTGGGGACTGGAAGAGGTTGATAGTATTAATTTGGCGATCGCCTCTGAAGCTTTGGATGATTTTCTAGCGGGATTTGAGGAGACTATTGAGGACAATTCTCAGAATTAGTCGGTAGCTGTCGGTAGATTTTATCCCACATTTAACCACCAATGTAGGGGCGGGTTCGCCTAGATTTTTGACACCACAGACAAATGATAAAAACCCGCCCCTACCCCACCCAGAAATTAAAAATTAATTGTATTTAACGGTGGGGGAAATGGTCGATCGGGGTTATTGGTTGGGTGGGGGCGGGTTTATCAAGATTATCGGTGGGTGGCAAATATTTTGGTGAACCCGCCCCTACAGATTTTATTCAATATTTATCATAAAATCGATCGCTCTTTTTTTCACCGCACAGCGCCGCCGATAAACGCGGATGGAAAAATGGCGATCGCATTCTTGAGTAAACTGCGATCGCTACAGCAACTCAGATTTATAAAGAATACCCTGAAAACCCTGTGGCTTTAGCCCAGGGATGAAAGGGCGTTGCAGGATTTATCCTGCCTACTATCAAGATTGCCAGATGCGGTAAAATAAATCAAAGGAGGTGAAATCAAATGTATGCAGTACAAAAAGATATTTGGCATTTAAAGGGACTCCACAAAACCATTGTTGAGCAACTACTGAGATGGTCGAACAATCTGTTTAATGTTGGCACTTACGAAAGTCGCCAACGATACTTTAAGGATAAAAGTGCTGTCAAATATCTTGAGTTGTACAAAATCACTAAAGCCAACGAGAATTACGGTTTACTCTATTCTCAGGTAGCTCAACAATCCCTTAAATCTGTTGCCGAATCTTTTAGCTCTTTTCGAGCCTTGGAAAGGTTAGCCAAAAAAGGAGAGATTAATCAAAAACCGAGGCTGCCTAAATATAGAGCAAAAGGCGCTATGTACCAAGTCTCCTATCCAGGGCAAGCCTTAAAAATAGTTGGCAATCGAGTGAGGCTACCTCTGGGAACCAAAGGGAAAGGACACTTTGGGACAGATGCTCTCTGGGTTCCATTGCCAGAAAGGTTAAAAGATTGCCAGCTCAAAGAACTTAGGCTGATCCCTAGAAACGGTCAGGTCTGGATTGAGTATGTCCACGAAAGTCTAACTGAACAGGCTCGCCTGTGCAGTCTCGAAGTAACAGGAGTTTTGGGCATCGATCATGGCATCAACAATTGGTTAACCTGTGTCTCTAGCAATGCCAACCCTTTCATTATTGATGGTCATAAGTTGAAGTCTTGGAATCAATGGTTTAACAAACGAAAAGCTTTTCTTCAATCTGAACACGCCCGACATAAATTACCTCAAGGCTTTTCGTCAAAAAGACTGCAACAGTTATCGGAAACTCGCGCCCGCAGAATGAGAGATGCGGTTAATAAAGCAGTCAGCACTATCGTAAATTATTGCAAAAACAACCAAATTAACGTCATAGTTTTTGGCTGGAATAAAGGACAAAAGCAAGAAGTTAATATGGGAGGTAAGACCAATCAGAGTTTTGTTCAAATTCCTACCGCTAAAGTCAAGGAAAGATTGCAGCAAGAATGCGACTTAATGGGATGGCGATTTGTAGATTAAGATGAATCTTACACATCAAAATCGACTTTTTTAGACCGAGATTTTCTGCCAGTGAAAGTCGGTGAAAAACCCGACAATTGGCAGCCATCGGGCAAAAGAATCAAAAGAGGATTGTACCGTTCTAGCACTGGATTATTGATCAATGCAGATACTAACGGTGCAGGGAACATCATTCGGAAATCAAAAGTAGCCACAGACTTAATTATTAAGCGAGTGGGTAGTGGGCTGCTGACGAACCCTTTAAGAATTAAACTTTGGCGGGATTCATCCCCCAAAGCTTGTCCTTAAGAATCCCCGCGTCTTTAGACCGGGGAGTGTCAAACTTGTTTTTGGCAGGCGCGTTAATATTGTGCCGCTCGCCATTTAAACTTAATCTAGACTAACAATCTCAAGGAACACAAAAAAATAATGCGTATTTTATTTGTATCCGCCGAAGCATCACCCCTCGCCAAAGTGGGCGGTATGGGCGATGTCGTCGGCGCTTTGCCGAAATTTCTGCGGCGCATGGGCCACGATGTCCGCATCTTCATGCCCTACTACGGTTTCGTCCCCGACAAAATGGACGTTCCCAAAAAACCTGTTTGGGATGGATCTGCCATGTTCCAAAGCTTCTCGGTGTTTGAAACTGTTTTGCCGGGAACCGATGTACCTTTATACTTATTACAACATCCATCTTTCTTACCGCGCCGCGTTTACGGCGGTGTAGATGAAGATTGGAGGTTCACTTTCTTTGCCAATGCTGCGGCTGAATTTGCCTGGAATCATTGGAAGCCCCAAATTATCCACTGTCACGACTGGCATACGGGGATGATACCTGTTTGGATGAGCCAAGATCCCGATATCAGCACGGTTTTTACTATTCACAATTTAGCTTATCAAGGGCCGTGGCGCTGGCGTTTGGAGCAGATGACTTGGTGTCCTTGGTATATGCAAGGTCACAATACAATGGCGGCCGCAGTACAGTTTGCCGATCGAGTAAATACAGTTTCGCCGACTTACGCCGAGCAAATCAAAACCCCAGCTTATGGGGAAACTTTGGAAGGTTTGCTGTCTTACATCGGCGGTAAAGTATCGGGCATTTTGAACGGAATTGATACAGAATCTTACAACCCAGCAACTGACAAGTACCTCCATCAACAATTTAGTGTTGATACTATTGAAAAGCGCCCCGCTAATAAAATTGCGCTGCAAGAAGAAGTCGGTTTGGAAGTGAATAAAAATGCCTTTTTGATCGGCATGGTGACGCGGCTGGTAGAACAGAAGGGATTGGATTTGATAATTCAAATGCTCGATCTGTTCATGGCCTATACCGACGCTCAATTTATTGTACTTGGAACGGGCGATCGCTACTACGAAACCCAACTCTGGCAAATGACAGCCCGCTATCCCGGTAGGATGTCGACCCAACTACTTTACAACGAGGCCCTCTCCCGGCGCGTTTACGCAGGCTGCGACAGCTTCCTGATGCCCAGCCGTTTCGAACCCTGCGGCATTAGCCAAATGCTCGCCCTCCGCTACGGGTGCGTGCCAATGGTTCGCCGCACCGGCGGTTTAGTCGATACCGTTTCCCACAACAACCCGATCGACAATACCGGTACCGGTTACTGTTTCGATCGCTACGAGCCCCTCGACTTGTTCACCTGCATGATCAGAACTTGGGAAGGTTTCCGCTACAAAGATAAGTGGAGAGAACTGCAACAGCGCGGCATGAGAGAAGATTTTAGCTGGGATATTTCGGCCCGGAAATACGTCAACTTGTACAGCGATATTTTGGGACTGCCCCCGGAAGAAACCGCACCGGCACCAGAGGCAGAATTGATCGTGGGTAAGGGTTAATCTTCGTAAGGTGCGTCAGTCGCTGTTTGATTCAACTGAATCGAAGGGCGGGCTGACGCACCCTACAGCTTAGTAAGGTGCATCAGTCAATCGATTTTAGATTTTAGATTTTAGATTTTAGATTGAAGCATTGACGCCACGGATAAATTCGGGGGCTTGTATCCTGGATGCTTTCAGTGGGTTTTTGATTCAATTTAATCGATCGACTGACTACGGACTACTGACTACTGACTACGGACTAATGACTACTGACTACTGACTACTGACTACTGAAAAATTAATCAAATAAATCGAGAGGTAAATGACCGTAAGTTCCACTAACTCCATCTTCTGAGGAAGATTGACAAGAAATCAAAACGCCCCGGTAAGTTCCGGGATAGCCGTCAACATAATACGACCCCTTCAAAGTATTGAACTTAATATAAACCGAACCAGCAAATGAAGTGACTGCATTGGGATCTAAAACAGCTTGATATCCCAAAGCTTTCAAATAAGCTTCTAAAGCTAAAAACCCCTCATCCGTCGAAGAAGCGCACACTCCCAACATTTGATAATCCGACAAACTTGCTACCAGCAAAATCGCTTGACGGAGGGTCTGTTTTTCCAGCGGCGATGCTACAGATTGCATATCCAGACAAGTGAAATCTTTGAGGATTTGCTGTGCTTCTTCAACAGTTAGGGTAGTCGGGTTTTGAGTAGACATGAATTGCTCTGATATTTCCCAAAATTACGATCGACAATCGCGCACTCGTCAACGAATTTCTGCCATTGCAACCCTCGATCGACGGCGGTAACACTTACACAAGTCTTGATTATAGCCCATTGTGGACTCTGGCAATCAATTCGGGCGATCGTCTTCGAGGGCTGGGCCAACGCCCGAATCGCACAAAAAAGCTAGTAGTTTTTACCGATGTTTTCAAGTTTAGATCAGTCCGCGTTTTTTCAGCTTTGCTAGCGCATCTTCTGCCGCATTTTTCTCAGCATCTTTTTTGCTTTTGCCTTTACCTTCTCCATAGAGTTTCTCTGCAACATAAACTTTAGCGATAAATTCCGGCTTGTGGGGTGTGCCTCCTGCTTGGACTGTCACATATTTGGGGGGAGTCGTGTCACCGTTGGATTGTACCCATTCTTGAAAGCGATTTTTCGAGTCTACAGTCGATCGAGTTTCCACAACATTTTCGGGAACAGAATCAAACATTTGTTGAACAAAGTTGCGAACTTTGTCCATGTCTTGCGTGTCCAGATAGTAAGCGCCAATAAATGCTTCAAAAGTGCTGCTGAGCAAATTTGGATTAGTAATCCCACCTTCTCGATAAGCTCCTTTTCCGAGCCGCATTTTTAAGTCTAAACCTATTTCAGTAGCAAATCTGGCTAATTGTTTTTCATCTACTAATGCAGAACGCCGGCGAGTCAGTTGGTCTTCTCCCATTTCTGGATGACGCTGATAGAGATATTCGCCGCTGAGAAAAGTCAGCAAAGCATCGCCGAGAAATTCTAAGCGTTCGTTGTCTTCTTCGCGGAATGTGGGGTTTTCGTTGACGTAGGAACGATGGGTTAGTGCTTGGCGCAGCAGTTTTTCATTGTTGAATTCGGGAAGGGTCATTTGTATTTCTTTTGTTGGATTAGTTAAGGGCATGGCAATTCTGTAATGGTTATTCTTTTTGGAGTTGGGTGTTATTATGTGGACATGAAAGAGCCGCAGATAGCGGTTGGTTTGGAGAATCTAGTTTATCAAATAAACAGGATTTTTGCTATCTGCGGTGAGGTAAATTTTAACAGATATTTGCCAGTTCTACTATTAGCCCGTTAGTCCGTCAGTCCGTCAGTCCGCCAGGGGTTAAAACCCCTGGCTCATAGCTAAAGTCCTCTAAAGAGGACTGAAAATGGTGTTTTTTTAACGGTAATTCAGTCGGTTTTAACCGACTTTAGCTATGAGCCAGGGAATTCATTCCCTGGCGGACTGTGCAACTTTATGCAGATAATCTGTCTGCTTCTATTACAAACAATTGCTGATCCTGCAATCGGATTTTTCCATCTTTCACGGCAGCCTTAACCAACTCGCTAAAGCGTGAAAATGTTTTTCCCTGATGTTGGGAGACAAAAGTTACTCCCTGATACTTGGGAAAAAGCTGCAACATTAGGTTGTTAATAAAACCTAATCCTGTACCCTTCCCTTTGCTTAATGCTGTTTTGATAGCTTCGATCAAATACTCAACAGCCTCATTGTAAGTGAGATGACACTGAACATTTTCTATTTGCTGCTGAGTTTTGGCTACTATCAAGCTAGGCAATTCATCAAGAAAGTGGAAATCACTACCTACAATTTCTTTCAACTTTTGTTTGACATTACCTCGCTGAGCAAAGACTATAACTTTTTTGCCACGATCTTTTAAATTGCGAACCAAGTTTACAAAGTCCCCATCTCCTGATACAAGGATAACTGTATCGGGAGGCCGATGGCTGTAAATATCATTAAGACAGTGAACCATCAATTGATTATCAGCACTATTTTTTAGAGGACAGGGAACATCGATACATTTAAAACCAAGGCTTTGCAGCTTGTTTTTTGCAGAGACTTGATCGGGACAGAGTGAATTGTAGTAGACTTTTGCCTCAATCAAGAGCCCCTCAAATTTGGTCAATTCTAGCAATAGACTACCTAGAATTTGAGTTAAGTGTGTGTTCTGAAGATCGACGTAAATAGAAAATAAAGGCTGAGACTGGCTTTTTTGTTTGCCTGTGGTTCGATGATTGTCCACCATTGTATTCATTCCTACAATTAGGTTGATTGGACAGCCTCGACATATCGCGCATCTAGCATTCATGGAGTGTTGTCTGTGGATTTGCTCAAAAATGAACATCTCGGCAAAGGACAATCTGTTACCACAAAACACTGTAATTTTGTAGGGATTTGATTAGCGTCTTAGCTACAGGGTTTACAGAACTGGAACGAGCTTTGTAGCAGCCCGTTGAAGGGAAATGTAACTCAATAATGTTTTGATTTTCTCAAGCTTGTATGAACTTGTTAAAACGACATTAGACGTACTTTCCGCTCAACGGGGTGCTAGAAACTTGCCCCAGTTTTATAAACCGTGTAGCTAAGACGACTCAATCAACATTCCTTCATTTTGAATGCGATATTTTGTTTTAGCTCTGCTTTTAGGCTAGCGTTCTAATTATTGGATGTCAAGTATTAACTCAAAATAATTTTCTTACCTCCTCAGACATCTCACCAAGGTTTTCGCCAAGCTGACACCGATCGACCTTCCCCCCGCGAGCCCCTCTCCCTGCAGGCCCATCCCGCTGATCTCCGGCATTTAAACAGTAAATGTAAAAATATGTTGCAAACTTTATACTGCTGTGTTAAGTTTAGTTACATAAGGTTGAAATTAAACGAGGTTTCTGGTCGTGGAAAACAAAGACGCAAAAGTTGGCTTCACTGAGTTTGCTGAAACCTGGAACGGCCGTTTGGCAATGTTGGGCTTCGTTATCGGCTTAGCTACCGAATACATCACCGGTCAAGGCATTCTCTCTCAAATCGGTTTGATGTAATCAGCTTAACTGCATACAATAGCTGAAATTCAGTCGGGCGATCGACCCCATCACAAGTGCACTCATCCCCCCCCCGCTAATAAGTCCCCTTGACTTCACGCGGAAGGGGATGAGTGCATTTTTTATCCAAAAATCCCACTGAGGGCACAAACAAAAATCTTTTCAGTCTCAATATTTATCGCGAGACTAACTCCAGGAAACTAAGCAATTTCTACAGAATCAAAAATCCTCAATTTAGGAGTCAAAGTCGCAACCTTCACCAAACCGTCGCGTTTGTGATTCCCCACGCTGTTACGTGAAATCATCTCCGACAGATCCGGCATTTCCTGCCAGCACTGCGAGCAGAACCAATAAAGGCGATTGTGGCGAGCGTGGCGGAGCAATTTAGAGGAGCAACAAGGGCAACTATTCATGATATTTTAAACCTTTTTTGAAGATATGGAGCGATAACCCAATCATTAGAGAGATTCACGAAAGCCTGCACATCTCAATCCCAGGCACAAAAATAAAAAATTTCTTTCACTCACAGCTTTGGGCGTCGCGCAAGTAGCACTTTTGGAGGCCCAAGAGTAACACCACAATCAAAAGCTGAACGCTCCAAGGAGCCCAAGAGAAACCCCAAATAAAACAACCCAGCCCGGCCCAAGCCACAAGAACAAAAATATCTTGAGAGGTTTGCCAGTAAATCCAGACTGCTGCCAGAGAAACTATTAGTAGCAAAATGTAAGCTGAGGGCATAATCGTCTTCTCCCAATGTGTCTGCCAACAGTCAGGAGCGATCCCTGACGTTCTGCTTAAACATAAAACTAAAACCTGAAGAACTTATGAAGACGAGGGAGTTGTTACAAAAAGTAAAATAATCCTGCCAGCTTATATTTTGCGGATAAATCAGTAGGAATACTGAGTTCATGGCTGAGGCCGAATTCGGTTAAATGGACGCACTACCAATAGGGATTTAGGCATCCCTAATTGGTATCAATTTCCCCCCAATACCGATAGGGTGGAAACTGATACCGGACTGAGGTTTTGAGTCTTAAGCTGACCAGACCAAAGGTGCGGGGTCTAAATTGCTACATATATCCTGCCCGATCGCCCCGATTGGATCTAAGGAACCATACCAAAAAACCAAGTTTTTTTAACTCTCTTTGCCTGCAAAACTACTGCTTGAAAAGCTGCACAATTCAAGGCGGGCGATCGATCTATTCTTGCTTCCAGCCCAAAGCCTCAGCGACCTGAGCCGCCAAAAACATCGGTTCAAAAGGCTTAGCAATCACGCTCACCACCCCCAAATCAGCGAACATCCGCCTGTCCCCAGCCAGAGCCTTAGCTGTCAATAAAATTACCGGAATGTGCTGCGTAGCCTTATTAGCTTGTAACTGTATAAAAGTAGTAGGCCCGTCTTGGTCGGGCATCATCACGTCCAATAGAATCGCATCAGGCTGTTCGGCAAGAGCCTTAGCAACACCCTCGCGGCCAGAACTCGCTGTCAGGACTTCCCAGCCCCCCACCAGCTCAAGACTGACTTGAGCTACTTCCCGAATATCTTCCGCATCGTCAATAACCAAGATGCGCTTGGCATTCAAAATTAACATTTTTTTATGAATGAGAACTGATCATAGATTAGAGGTTAAATGTGAATATTTTGTAAAGCAAATTATCTTACCCAATCGGACTTTACAGTAAAATTTCAAAACTGTATAGCAAATGTTGAAGGAACAAGGAACAAGGAACAAGGAAGTTACCATTGAGCGGCAGGGTTTCACCTAAGAACATCCTAAGCGTCTGGCGCGGTTGCTGTACAATATCCCACCCAAAAAAAGCCGCTTTTCGACCTCAAATTGTGCTTTTTGCCCGCAGTCCCCAAACTTCTGAAAAGGCTGAGATTGTTTGATCGAGTCATCGACAAACAATCTGCACAAAATCATTAACTTTGGGTACACCTGCGTAGAAATTAACTTTCAGTTGCCAGCCCCACCCGCAAGAAGTGGCAGACTTAAGAAAAAAGTGCTTCCCTCCCCCACAACGCTCTCCACCCACATCCGCCCCCCGTGCTGCTCCACGATACTGCGACAAATAGCCAGCCCCAAACCAGTACCTCCTTTCTGGCGAGAATCAGAAGCATCAACTTGTTGAAAGCGTTCAAAGACCATCTCCAGTTTGTCTGGCGGAATACCCCGCCCTTGGTCTTTCACAGCAATCACGATGTACCACGAGGTCGGAACTGGCAAATGCGGAGGCGCGGCGGCAGGCTCAGGAGACAACAAAGACGGAGACGACACCGACTTGTGCGCTGCTTTTTCTGCCAAATCCAGATTGTGGGTCAACTCCCCGCTCAGCCAAACCGTAGCGCCGGAGGGAGAAAATTTAATAGCATTACTGAGTAAATTTGTCAAGGCTTGAATTAGCCGATCGGGAACAGCTTGCAATTGCGCCCCCACAGGCTTCACCGACAGAGTAACTCCCGCCTGCTGAGCCATTCCCTGCATCTCGTCAGCCGCCTGCAACATCAGCTCAGCCACATTGCAAGTTTGTTTGATGGCAGTGCTGTAACTCGACTCCATCCGCTCTAAATCTAGGATGTCGTTGACCAAGCGCACCAAACGGTCAGTATTAGTGACAGCAATCTCCAGCATCCGCTTAGCTTTCTGGGGGTAAGCGTCCAGCAGGCCGCTGTTGAGGAGGCCGAGGGCGCCGTGAATCGAGGTCATCGGCGTCCGCAGTTCGTGGCTGACAACAGAGATGAATTCATCTTTCATGCGCTCGACGGCAAGCTGCTCCGTAATATCTTTAAAAGTCACCACAGCTCCAATAATTTCGCCTTGTTCTCGCATCGGAGCGACAACGTACTCAACCGGAAAACTGCTGCCGTCTCGCCGCCAAAAAATCTCATCGGTGACGCGCCGCGCCTCTCCGTCTTCCAAGGTGGCTAAAATTTGAGAACTTACCCGCTTCGGCAGCAGTTTGCCCGCCTGCGGTGCGGCGCAGTGTGGAACAAGTTCAGAGCCTGAATTGATGTCTGTTGCAGGTGACAGTTGCTTGATCGCCTTTGAGCATTCTTCCTGTGCACGGTGTAAGCTTTCATAGAGTGGTCGATCGATCAATTGCTTCGATTCGCACCCAGCCATTCTCACCGCCGCAGGATTGACAAAAGTTACTTTTCCCTGTTTGTTCAACCCGCAAATTCCTTCTCCTGCGGAGAACAAAATCATTTCTGTTTGGTGGCGGAGTTGTTCAAAGGCTTTTTCGACTCGCTTGCTGTCGCTGATGTCGCGAGAGATTGTCGAAACGCCCGTTACCGCTCCAGTCGCGTCTTTAATCGGAGAAATCGTCAGGGAGACATCTATCTGTTGGCCATCTTTCCGCAAGTGTACGGTTTCGTAATGGTCGATGCTGGCTCCCGCCCTAATATTTTCCAATATTTGAGGCATTTCCTTGGGTCGTTCGGGTATTGCTAAAATCTCGATCGACTGGCCCTTGATTTCCGCAGCAGAGTAGCCGTAAATCTTCTCTGCTCCTGCGTTCCAGCTCTGAATTGTCCCGGCGAGGGTTTTGCCGACGATGCCGTCGTCGGAAGACTCGACAATCGACGCTAAGCGCACGAGTTCGTCTCTAGTTTGCTTGTGTTCGGTAATGTCGCGACCCAAAATCACTATACTTTTGCGTCTGCCGTCGGGGTGAAATACGGGTACTTTAATGACATCGTAGATTTTCACAGTACCGTTGGAGCGGAGAATCACTTCTTCTCCCCTAGAAAGCTCTCCTTTTTCCCACGCTTCTCTATCGCTGACCTCGCAAGCCTGTAGGGCCTCGCGGTAAAAACTGCTGAGTTCTCCTAGTTGAGAATCTTTGAGGCCGCGGTAGTCTATTTTTTCTAGGTCGAACACTTCCAATAGCGCTCGATTTGCCTCCTGCCACCTGCCCTCGCCATCTTTGAAGCAGACAATATCTGGCATGGCATTGATCAGCGAGTCGAGATAGGAATTTTCTCGCAGTGCAGTTTCTACCTCCGCCCGCTTGGCGATTTCCCGTTGCAGGTTTTCGTTTGCCGTTTGCAGCGACTCCTTTAACAAACTTTCTGTAAAAGTCTGTTCTTTAATTATTTCCTGAAGTCTGTGAAGTTCTAGCGACTGCCGCCTGCGCGCCAACAAATTCTCTACCCGCAAGTGCAGTTGGGCGGGTTCGGCGGGACTTACTATCAAATCGTCTATTCTGCCTTCGAGTTGTTTTGCCTGCAGCGAAAATGGCTGCTCAGAAAGAGCAGGCGTTTGGGATTTCCTCAGAAGCAAAAACGGTAAAAATATCGGCTCGGCGGCCGCTTTTAATGATTCTACCAGCGGCCCGATGCGATCGAAATTGGCCTCATCGAGAATGCACAAGTCAAAAGCGATTGGGGGAATGGGAAATTCGGAGTTGGGATCTAAAGCGCGATCGAGTACGATCACCTCATGCTCGGTGTTGAGGTGGGCGATCGGCAAATTAAGTTGTTGGTGGCGATCGACCAATAGTAAAATGCGGCTCATTAGTTTGTTGATTTCCCCATGACTAATGATATGATCTCCGGTAAATTAACCATTGTATGTTTGGTGTTCAGGAGTTAAGTCCTCTTTTTTCTGAAGGATGAAGCCCTCACGACGAACAAATTTTCTAGCCCTCGATCGACCGGACGCGAGCGAAATTATCAAGGCATTAGGTAGCCAGAGTTGCAGCCCCAATTTTATATAATAATTTGATAATTATTTAATTGTTTGTTGGTTCAAGAAATGACTAATGACTAATTACTATAGCCTTTCTCAGAAAGATGAGGTACTATCCGGCATAGGGCATAGGGCATAGGGCATAGGGCATAGGGCATAGGGCATACCTCACTTTTTTGAGAAAGGCTATAATTCAGGGGGCGGGTTTATATTTATTTGGGTTGTCAGTTCTATGAAAGCTGGTGAAACCCGCCCCTACAGGCTAATGACTAATGACTAATGACTTTTTACGGCATTCCGATCGGAATCAAAGAATCGAACGGCATACAGCTAGAGTAGCGACTCCCATCCGATAAAACCGCAATCAGCCTCACCTGCCAGTCCGGCATAATCTGCAAATCCGCCCAAGGCACTGCTACCTCCAAACATTTATCCACTCCCACTTGAGCGCGGCTAATGCGGGGCTGCCACCGATCGCCATCTTCTGCTTCCTGAAACCAAATCGATTTCGTCAGCAAATTAATCTCTAACTGATGGTGGTATCGATAGTTTAGGGGTGCTTCGTCAGGCAAACCAGACAGCGGAATCAGACTGTTGTGCATCGTGCGATCGGGA
This sequence comes from Microcoleus sp. B4-C1, assembly GCF_036705285.1. NCBI lineage: Bacteria > Bacillati > Cyanobacteriota > Cyanophyceae > Oscillatoriales > Microcoleaceae > Microcoleus > Microcoleus sp. B4-C1. Next base: position 20,960 of record NZ_JAUBUC010000090.1, read on the forward strand.
TAAAACCAGAACAAATTTAACTGCTGCGGGCAATCAATTCCCGGCCGCACCCCTACCTTGAAGTCGGCACGAATGTAAAAGTTCAAGTGGTCAACCCCGTACCAAAGCCTCTGAATTGCCGAACTCCGGTGCATCGTACCCCTTGCTCCCCCAACTTCAATCCGACCGGCTTTGTCCCAATCCTGTTCGTTACCGATACCGTCAATCACCGGGTGAATAAAGCTCAGCGGCAGGTGGTCGCCTTGAACCTCATGCACCTCTACTTGCCGGCGCACTTCCGGGGGTACGGGCTCGCCGAGAGCTTCGTAAATCGCCGCTACGTGTTCCCGAAATAGCTGGTCGAACATGGCATCTTGGTTCGAGGTGTGGCCTTCGCCAAACCACCAGAACCAGTCGGAACCTTCGGCCGCATAAAGCGCTTCCCAAGCTTCTGGGTTGCTTTCTTCTGTGGCCTCTGGATGGTTTGCCAGCATTTGTCTCGCGGGCCCTAACAAGTCCCAAGCGCGATTTTTCGCGGGATCGCCGATCCAAGTTGTGAGGGAACCGTCCACCCAGGAACCGGTATGCAGTTGGGCTGCGGGAATTGTTTCGGTTGCTGGGAATTTGTCGAGAAATTCCGAGACTGTGACTAATTTGATATCTGGATTGTCGCTGAGAGTTTGATAGAGGGATTCTAAGAACGGTTTGCCGTCTTGGGGATAGAATTCCCAGCAATTTTCGCCGTCTAGGGCGATCGTAACTAACCAGGGATTTTCTAAAGCTGTTTGACCCTCGGACTGTCGGTTTTTGAGAGTTCTGCCGATCGCCTCTAAGTGTCCCACTAAATCTGATGCTGCTTTTTCCGGTTCCATCGAACCGTAGGTAAACCCGATCAAGTCGGACAATCTGTGGTCTCTAAATACTATGGCTAAATCCCCGTCAGGAGTTTCTAAACGGTAAGGGCGATATAAAAATTCTGGTTCGTAGACATTCCCTGTCGCGTCGCGGTGGAAAAAGTGTTTAATTGTCCACCCCAAAACTGCTTCGTCCGAGACAATCCATTTAAAGCCTTGTTTGGCAATGTAGGGCAAAATTTCCGGGCTGACTGCTTGTTCCGACGGCCACAAACCGCGCGGTTGGCAATCAAACCGGTCTTCATACATTTCCCAGGCTTTTCTCAGGTGTCGGGGAATATCTTCTTCCCACTGAAACCGGTGTTGTGGCAGCGTCATGTTTGGAATAGCTATGCGGCCGCCATTAGTGTCAGCAAGCAGCGGTAAAATCGGGTGCGTGTAGGGGGTTGTGGAGACTTCCAACTGTCCCTCAGCTTGCATTTTACGGTGCTGGGGGATGATGCGAGCGAGGATTTCTTTTTGTTTTGAGTAGATGTTTTTTCTGTCTACCAAACTAAAATTTTGTCCTTGTTTCAGCCACCCTGCAATCTCCGGGTCGTCCCAAAACAGCGGGTCAATCCAAGCTAAATTGTGCCATGCCAGCAAGTCGCTAAAATCCTGCAATTTCCAGTTTTCCAAACACCACTGAATGCCTTTTTCCTGCCGCTGAGTGTAGAGTTGAGCGTAGCGGGGGTGTGGCTGAATCAGAGTGTGGTAATTGGCGTCAAAAAAGTGTTCTAAAATGAACTCTTGTTCTGGGAGGGTTAAAATTTCTGCTGACTTTAATGTCACCGTCAAGTAAGGGTCTAATGCTTTATCTGCGATGCAGTCTTCTATCTGCAAAATCAAGGAGGGAACCAAGTTTACGGTTTGATGAAGCTTGGGATATTTTGCCAAAAGGAGCACTAAATCCAAGTAGTCTTTGACTCCGTGCAAGCGCACCCAAGGCAGTCGGTACTGAGCTGCTCCTGCGCTAGCGGATACTCTGGATTTGTAGAGCGGTTGGTGTTGGTGCCAAATGAAGGCTACATAAAGGGGGTGAGACATTGAATTTAGTAATTGGTAATTGAATTTGGTAATTGGTAATTGGTAATTGGTAATTAAATTGGGTAATTGGTAATTGGCAATTAAATTGGGTAATTGGTAACAGTCAACAGTCAACTGGTAATTGGTAACAGCCAACTGTTAACAGCCAACTGCCAACAGTCAACCGTCAACTGGTAATTGGTAACAGTCAACCGTCAACCGTCAACTGCCAACTACCAATTGCCAACTACCAATTGCCAACTGACTAATTACATTACCTGTTCGACTTCGGCAATTTCTGGGATAGCCTCGCGCAGGCGACGTTCAATCCCCATTCTCAGAGTCATTGTGGAACTCGGGCAAGAGCCACAAGCTCCTTGCAGTCTCAGGTGTACCACTGGGCCGTCAATTTCTACGAGTTCGACGTTGCCACCGTCGGATATCAGGTAGGGGCGCATTTCATCGAGAACTGTTTCGACGTTATCTCTGGTTAGTGCTAGTGTCATATTTCGCCTCTGTGATGATTTTTTGCAGGTGATGAAAGTTCGATTTGACTCAAGGACAGCATTCTCAACCCGCGCGGGATTTAAGAAACTGGGTTTTTTGATAAAAGACTTGCGTACTCAAATGAGCTGGCTGCAGCAAACCCGGTTTCTGTCACCGAAAAACGAGCGAGAAGCCCCTGACTTTAGGCATGGGGAGGACAGCGGCAGCGACGACCGTCGCATTAAAATCCCCTTTCGGGGTTGGAGAGGTATGGTTGCCTCTCCAGTGAGGTATGGTTGCCTCAAACTCCCTTGCGGGGTAATGTTAGCTTCGCCAATGTTTTAAGAGCTTGTTAGGCTAGCAGCACGTCCTTAACCCTTGTACAGATGTTTAACCACTAGCGACAGAGCGGAAAACTAGCTTCGCATTCAAGGAGTGTCGTGACTCAAAAAACGTAGTCAGTAAAGACTTAGGCTGGTAAGGTAAGCTCTCGATTCAATCCCGCTCAAAGAGCCGGACAGTCTTAAAAGCCTCCGCCTTTAGGCGTGGGGTTCCTTACGCTGATGCTCGATCCCAATTAGCTCTCTCGTTCGATCGTAGCGTTACTTGCCGCCAAATCAAGTTGATTCTGATACGTTATCCAAAAAAACCCGTTTTATTTAAGAAATCGGGTTTTGGATCGCGCTACACTACTGCTGGTTCTAGCAGTTTGACGTTGGAGTAGTTGAACTCGGTTGTTGTCAGTTGACCTTTTTCTTTCGATCGAACTACTTGCTTGGTCATGACATAATAGTCGCCTATCTTGTCAAAGGTATCTTCAAATTCGAGTTCTTTGATGATTTCGTCTGTTTGGGGGTTGCGGAAAACGGCATCGTAGTGGGTGGCCAAAGAACCTTCGGGTGTCTCTAAGCTTTTGTGCGTGTCAATTACGAAAGCCATGCGGCCCATCACCCGGCTGACTTGACAAATTGACAGACCTCGGATTTTATAGTTAGACCCCATTGAGTCGCCTTGCACTAAAATATCCACAGCGTCGGTGCTGTCCTTCTCGCCCAGGGTGAAGCTATTTTTGCCGTGAGATTTTTCAAATGTCGATCGTTTGCGGTGGGTGACAATATCGCGCATTTGGGTGTAGACGCTTTGCTGCACTTCCTCATCTTCAATGCCGCTGACTTCCACGCTCATGTCGGGTTTGATGGAAACATGACCCGTATATACTTCGTCGCCCTGTTTTAGTTCAATATCGGCACTGTAACCGGGAAAATTGGCATCCCAGGTATAGCGGTGTTCGTAAGCAGCGCGAAACAAATCGCGAGCGTTGGCTTGCTCTGTCATAAATCCCTCTTTCTCTTGACACCCATCTAGTTTAGCTTAACCGCGAGAAGCCCTACATTCACTGGGTAGGAGAGTTACCCGCACTCCTGGCGAGCACTTCTTGGGGGTGCGGCTGGGCTGGCAATTAGGGCGCAACAAGAATTTACCGCAAAAGTGGGTCTAAAGCCCCGTCCTTCTAGGACGGCTTTAATTTCTACAATTTGTAAATAATTGTTAAAT
>NZ_JAUBUC010000091.1:0-19158 GCF_036705285.1 Microcoleus sp. B4-C1
GTCCCGCCCGTCCTTTTTGGACGGGCGGGACGCCCATCCCACAATAACAATTAAAATTGTAAGTTATTTAATTCGCGCTCCTAACTTATTTTATGAATTCCTGCAACAGCGATGCCCACTCAGCTTCGCAGAATCGTCAACAATCACGAACGGCGCAAGCGGATTTACGCAGATAAAGAGAGGTAGAGACGTTTATTATTCCATTTTCCCTGAAACATCATTACTCTTTCAGCAATGCTGTGGGTTAATAGTAGCGCCGATTACAAAACTTGCCTGGGGGCGATCGGAATTTCAATAATAAACTCGCTGCCCTCTCCGGGTGCAGAAACGCAAGTCAATTTTCCGCCGTGAGAACTGACAACAATCGAGTGAGAAATAGACAATCCCAAACCAGTTCCCGAACCCACGGGTTTAGTTGTAAAAAATGGATCGAATATCTTGTGCAGCACCTCAGTGCTCATCCCCGGCCCGCTGTCGGCAATTCTAATTATGGCAGAATTCCTGTCAGTCACCTCTGTAGAAATTGTAATAGTAGGCTGTTTATGAGAGTTTTCCGGACAATCTCTTGCTACGAGGAGAGCATCGATCGCATTTGTCAAAATATTCATAAATACCTGATTCAACTGAGACGCATAACAAGTAATTAGGGGTAGCGTGCTGTAATTTTTAATGACCTCAATTCCCAAACGCCCGCCCTCTTTTCTCAGGCGCGGTTGCAACAACATCACCGTACTGTCGATGCCTTGATGGATATCTACCGACTTCATTTGCGCTTCGTCAAGGCGCGAGAAATTCCGCAAGCTTAGCACAATATCCCGGATTCTTTCCGCTCCTACTTTCATGGAATCCAGCAGCTTTTGCAAATCCTCGCTCAAAAATTCCAGCTCAATTGTTTCTATTTCTTCTACAATTTCATCAGGCGGTTCTGGATAGTGCTGCTGGTAAAGATCAATCAATTTTAGCAAGTCTTTAACGTATTCGCTAGCGGGATTAAGATTGCCGTAGATGAAACTTACAGGATTATTAATTTCGTGAGCGACACCAGCGACCATTTGCCCCAAACTAGACATCTTTTCCGTTTGGATTAATTGAGCTTGAGTTAGTTTAAGTTCGCGCAAAGTTTGTTCTAAACGCTCGTTCTTTTCATTTAACTCCTGCGTCCGCTCTTGCACTTTCTGTTCCACCGAATTATAAAGTAGAGCATTTTCCAAAGAAATAGCAACTTGGGAAGAAAGCAACCTTAAAACTTCCAATCTGTGGGGAGTAAATGCTCCGACAGTCAAATTGTTTTCTAAATAAAGAATGCCGATCAGTTTGCCTTGATTGATAATTGGAGTACACAAAATAGATTGCAGTTTGTGTTTAGCGATGTAAGGATCGGCTGTGAATATTCCCTCAGCCGCCGCATTGCTCAACACCAAATCCGAGCGAGTCCTTTCCACATAATTAATCACCGTCACAGGTAAATCGTGATAGTCTGCAACAGGCGTAAATTGCAGCACAGCTACATCTTCAGCAAATACTGACGCTTTAGCTGAAATCAACAGTTGACCATCTCTGACTAAAATCAGAAAACCTAATTGAGCCCCCGCATTTTCTAAGGAAATTCTCATCAAAGAAGCCAGCAACTTATCGAGGACAATTTCGCTAGAAATCGCCAGAGATGCTTTCATTACCGTTGCCAAATCCAGCACTCTCGCATCGCTGCCAGTAGAAGTATGAATAGTTGTGGTAGTTTGATTGTTGTTAAAACTTCCGTTGATCGGCGTCATTTCCCGCAACTGCGGATACTTCTGTTCTAAATCTTCTACTTTGCGAACTGCACCCCAGCGCAAGTAGCACGAGTGAGCTTCGCGCAAGTGAATTTTGGCATATTGATACTTGCCTTTACTCAACCAAAACTTAGCTGCTAGTTCATTAGCTAGCGCTTCATTTTGGACAAATTCATTGTCTTGGGCTAAATTTATAGAGAAATCGTACAGTTCTACAGCTTCAGAATCTTTCTTGGAAATTCGGGCTATTTCTGCTTGTACTAAAAGGTACTTGTGCAGAAAATTTTCGGCACAGTTATCTGCCCAAATTTTCATCTGTTTTTGGTTTTCCTCTAACTTTTCCAAGTATTCCTTTTGCTTGTCTTCTGAAACATTTGGGAAAACGGCGGCTAAAGTTAGAGAAAAGAAAAAATTCCATTCGGTAGCGGGTATGGCTCCGGTAATAAAAGATAGCTGTTTTTCTACTTCAAAAGCTAGTTGTAGCGCTTCGTTGAAGTTCCCGTACCAGTACATCACCTGGCATTTGCGAATCTGATAAAGGCAGAGCGAGTACAAATTTTGATGAGCTTGACAGTTGTGTACGTATTCAGCTTCGCTGATATCTTCGCTTTCAAATACAAACTTTTCAGGAGTTAGTTTGCTCAAATTACGCAGGATTAACTCTACCCCTAACAATATATCGGTTACGAGTTGATTTTTGGTCTTTTGGCTGAACTGCAAATACCTGCTCGTGTCGGCTAGAATTTGCGAGATTTCTTTACCTTGAAAAAATGAGTTAGCTATGCGGTTGGACAGGATATAACCCGCATACTCTAAATCTCCTGATTCTAAAGCTGCTTGATATCCTTCATTGCTGATTGCGTGGGAATCTTTGATGTGATTGAACCAGTAATAAAAAATACTGACCAAGGATGAACAGGCTCTGCATTTTAAGCCTATATTGCCAGATTTTTCGCTGAGATTCAGCGAGAGCAAGCCGAATTGATACGCAGCTTTGTAATCTCCCGAAACTGCGTTTAAGAACATACCGTAGCCAGCATAGCAAAGAGAAGCTTCGGGTACTAAACCGTATTGTAGAGAAAGATTGACTCCTTTTAAAACGCTGACTTTCCACAAGTCGGGATTTTTGAGGTACGCCGATGTCAGCAAGTTGGTAATTAATTTGACTGCAACTTTTTTATCGGGTACAGTCATTTCGGGGGCGTCAATTAGGGAAGCTATTTCTCTACCTGCTAAAATATTCGTGGCTGTTGCAAATTCTTCGGATATGACTTTTTGTAGCCCGTCTAGCGGCAAGTCAATTCCGAGCAAGTCCAAAGCTTTGATTCCAGCTTTAACGGCTTCTTCGTACTTTGCCCGCAGGGTGTACTGCACGATCAGCAGGTTGTAAATTTCTACCTTTTCTAAGGGCGATCGCGCTTTTTCCAGAGTTATATTAATAAATTCTTCAGAATTCTCGAAATAACCGTTTAAATACTCAACATTTGCCCGCTCCATGTGCAAGGCAAAAGCTAAATCGTAGTGGGCATCCCAAATATCGGCGCTCAAACCGTCCATGCCTGCGGTTAAATACTGCAAGGCAGCAACATAAGCAGTGGCATCTTTGGCTCTGCGGGCTGCGTCTAAATTCAGCGTTGCCAGTTCAATTAATTCTCGATCTTCTTTAATTAGCGATCGAGCTACATTCAAGTGATCGACTAATTCAAAGATTCTGTCAGCGCGATATTCAGCCGGAGTGTTTTCTAGGATTTGCCTGCCTATTTTCAGGTGAACTGCCTTTTTTTGCGAGTCGTCGATCAGAGCATAAGCTGCTTGCTGTACGCGATCGTGCAAAAATTTATAATTCAGAATTAATAGCGGAAACAGCACGTAATCTAATGACTTGCTTTCCAATTCCGAAGTTGGCAGAATCAGTCCCGACTTAATCGCGGGCAACAGGTGAGAAAAAGTTTCCGAGGCTTCTTTTTCATTAATTAAAGAAAGAGTATTCAAGTCAAATTCGTTGCCCAAACAAGCCACCAAACGCAAAACTTGCTGCGTTGAGCTTGGCAGTTTTCTCAATTTTTGTACCATCAAATCTACTACATTGTCAGTGATAGCGCACTGCTCAATTTGAGTCATATCCCAATGCCAGCCGCCCTTGCTCCCCGACTGTGGCGGATGAAAAACTAGCAAGTTTTCCTGATACAATGTTTGCAGAAATTGATTGACAAAAAAAGGATTACCGTCAGTTTTGCTGATTACCAATTCAGCTAAGGGTTTGACAGATTCTCGATCGCTGTGCAAAGTCTCGGCAATCAAATGAGTTATGTTTTCCACCCCCAGCGGCGACAAAGCAATCTGATTAATGATAGCTTCCTGATTTCGCAGCGTCTCCAAAGTCATCATTAAAGGATGAGTAGGACTAACTTCATTATCCCGATAAGCACCAATTAAAAACAGATATTGCGTAGCTTCATCTGTCATCATCAATTCGATCAGCTTGAGAGTAGCCGAATCAGCCCACTGCAAATCGTCGAGAAAAATGACCAGCGGATGTTCTGGCTGGCAAAATACGCGAATGAAATTTTGAAATACTAAATTAAAGCGGTTCAGAGATTCCGTCGGCCCCAATTCAGCTACAGGAGACTGAGCTCCGACAATTAGTTCAACTTCGGGGATGACATCAATAATAATTTGCCCATTTTGACCGAAGGAATTGCGGAGTTTTTCGCGCCAAACTGCTAATTGAGCTTCGCTTTCAGTTAACAGTTGCCGCACCAATTCCGAAAAAGCGCTGACAACGGCAGAGTAAGGAATAGTCCGCTTGTACTGGTCAAACTTTCCCCAAATAAAATATCCACGTCGGCGGGTAATCGGTTTGTCTAAAATCTTCACCATTGCAGATTTGCCAATGCCGGAATAACCGGCAATCAGCATCATCTCGCTCCGGGATTTATGCTGTCCTCTCGCCAAAACTGACAAGGGAATTTCTTTTTTCGATTTGCTCTCTTTTTTGATGACAGAAATTTGAGAATCGTCGGTGCGGTAGCCTCGATTATTTGTTGCTGCTACCCGTTCAAAGGCCGCTAAAAGAGTTTCAACTTCTCGCTGTCTGCCGTAAAGTTTTTGAGGTATTTGAAATTTGTCTGAAATATCTTGGCTGCCGAGAGGAAAATCGGAAACAAACCCAGATGTTTGCCACTGAAACAGGCAGGATTCCAAATCTGCTTTTAGTCCCCAAGCACTTTGATAGCGCTCCTCAGCGGTTTTTGCTAACAATTTCATCACAATATCTGAAACAGTTTTAGGAATTTCTGCGGCTATTTCAGCGAGAGGTACTGGCTGTTTGGCTATGTGACAGTGAACTAACTCCATGGGATCTGTAGTGGGAAAAGGGAGTTGTCCTGCCAGGATTTCATAGAAGGTCACGCCGAGGGAATAAAAGTCGGTGCGGTAATCGACTACCCGGTTCATTCTGCCGGTTTGTTCGGGCGACATATAGGCTAAAGTGCCTTCTAAAAAATTAGGGTTTTTATTGGGAATATTTTCCAGGTTGGATGCTGTTGAGATGCTGAAATCTATGAGTTTCACTTGTCCTGTAGCAGGATTAAAAACTATATTAGAGGGATTTATATCTTTATGAATTACATTTTTTCCGTGAATTTCTCCCAAAGTTTCAGCAACTTTGATGGCAGTAGTCAGAAATCCTAAAATGGTAAATTTTTGGGAACCCATAAATATTTTTAAAGATTCCCCGCCAAAATCTTCTAAGATCATTGCCAGACTATTTCTAACCTGTTGCAACTTATACACTTTCACAACTCCGTCCAACAGGCTTAAGTTGGCAGTGATCTCATATTCGCGCTTGTATCTATTCAGTTCTTCGGGAGTCGGATAGTCTTCTTTGATAAGTTTGATAATAACAGGTTGGTTGTTCTGCTCGTTGTGGCCGCGGTAAACCAGGGAAGTGCTGCTTTCATAAATGAGAGCGAGAACTGCAACGCCGGGAATTGCCATCATAGTTGGGTTCTCTCAAATTAGGTGTGCTTGGTCAATGTTACAGGACTTACGCGCGGCGGGCTAGAAACCGGGTTTCTTCGTTGCTAGTCGTTGACAAACCCAAGATTTTTTCGTGTAAATCGGGTTTCTTTTCGTAAATCCTATGTTATTTTTCATTATCGCTCAAGAGCTATCTTTTGGGATGTGTGGGAAAGCAGGCCTTGACAGCAAAGAGCTACTGCTGACAAAAGCACGCTGGGGCTTTCGTCACCTCAGCATTTAGGTAAACAAAATCACAAATACAGGATTTGTGCAAGGATTTACTCTAATGCTCGATCGCCATATTGACAACTAAATCATCTCAGATTCCAAGCAATCGCTTGACTTTCGTGGAGCTTCACCACATCTCGTGAAAATACGCAAGTGCTGAAAGATTTATTTTTTCCGGCGATCGGGCACGAATTTGGGGTGCTTCAAAAAAACCGGGCAGTGCAAATCTTAACTATAATTCGCTACCGAGGCGCGGAGGGAGTTAAGTGTTGCTTCGGAATCTGCAATTTCCTTCAGTTCTATCTATTTTGATCGCTCGACTAACAATATTAACTGACCGAAAGCATCCAGGATACAAGCCCCCTGATTCATTCCTTCCCAGACTCAGAACCCAGAAATAAAAAACCTGTATCCGATAAACAAACCCCCGAATTTATCCGTGGGGTCAATTCTAAAATCTAAAATCTAAAATCTAAAATCTAAAATCGATTGACCGTTTGACCAGGGTAAATTTGACAAAAAATGCAGAATTATTGCACCTTGTCTGGTGCGCGGCAGCGAACCCTACATTAATCAAATTTGCCTAACTCTTAAGAAAAGTTGAGGAAAGATTAAGAATTATTGCCATAAAACCCAGGTAAAGTTGTTTGAATTGCGAGTCAAATCCCAAGCAGGCAAAGCGTTTGAGCATTTCCTAAATCTGTAAATTCTCAGAAAATTAGTATTTCTCAAGGATTCAACCGGTGAGAAAATCAGAAACAACCTTAAAATTTAGCAGTAATCGCCCGATCGGGCAATTCTCAACCAGCATCAGGAAAAATACCTATGAAATTGGCTTATTGGATGTACGCAGGCCCAGCCCACATCGGCACTCTGCGCGTTGCGACTTCCTTCAAAAACGTCCATGCGATCATGCACGCACCCATAGGAGACGACTATTTCAACGTCATGCGTTCCATGCTGGAGAGGGAACGGGATTTCACCCCGGTAACTACCAGCGTCGTTGACAGACACGTACTGGCGCGGGGTTCGCAGGAACGGGTGGTGGACAACATCACCCGCAAAGACAGAGAAGAGCACCCAGATTTAATCGTGCTCACCCCGACTTGCACCTCCAGCATTCTGCAAGAAGACTTGGAAAACTTCGTGGAACGAGCTCAATTGGATGCTAAAGGCGATGTATTGCTGGCGGATGTTAACCATTATCGGGTAAACGAACTGCAAGCTGCCGATCGCACTTTGGATCAAATCGTCCAATTTTACATTAACAAAGCCCGCAAAAAAGGCGATTTAGTAGAAGCCAAAAGCGAAAAACCATCTGTCAACATTATCGGTATGTCTACCCTGGGTTTCCACAACCAGCACGACTGCACCGAGTTGAAGCGTTTGATGGCAGATTTGGGCATTGAAGTCAACGAAGTTATTCCCGAAGGTGCTTCGGTTCATAACTTAAAAAGACTGCCGCGCGCTTGGTTTAACTTGGTTCCTTATCGGGAATTGGGGATGATGGCCGGGGAGTATTTGCAAAAAGAATTCGGTACGCCGATGGTGGATATTACGCCGATGGGTGTGGTAGAAACTGCGCGCTGTATCCGCAAGATTCAGCAAGTTTTGAATGCTCAAGGTGCGGATGTTGATTACGAAAATTTTATTGACCAACAAACTCGATTTGTGTCGCAGGCTGCTTGGTTTTCGCGATCGATCGACTGCCAAAACTTAACTGGCAAAAAAGCCGTCGTATTTGGCGATAATACGCACGCTGCGGCGATGACGAAGATTTTGGCTCGCGAGATGGGAATCCACGTTGTGTGGGCAGGAACATACTGCAAACACGATGCTGACTGGTTCCGGGAACAGGTTAGCGAGTATTGTGATGAAGTGCTGGTGACGGATGATCACGGGGCGATCGGAGATGCGATCGCCAAAGCTGAACCTTCGGCAATTTTCGGCACGCAAATGGAACGCCACGTCGGTAAGCGGTTGGATATTCCCTGCGGCGTAATTGCTGCACCGATTCACGTCCAAAATTTCCCGATCGGCTACAAGCCATTTTTGGGTTATGAAGGCACGAATCAGTGCGTAGATTTGGTCTACAATTCCTTTACTTTGGGAATGGAAGACCACTTGCTGGAAATCTTCGGCGGCCACGATACCAAGGAAGTGATTACGAAGGGAATTTCGGCTGATTCTGATATGGGTTGGACGAAGGATGGACAGGCTGAGTTGAATAAAATCCCTGGTTTTGTGCGGGGTAAGGTGAAGCGGAATACTGAGAAGTTCGCGCGCGATCGGGGGATTGATAAGATTACCGTTGAGGTGCTTTACGCAGCCAAGGAATCTGTCGGCGCGTAGGTTATTGTTGGGGTGGGCATTTGCCCACCTCACTGCTAATCTATTGAATCCCAATCTTAGTAAACTTAAAATCTTTCCAACCAGTTTTCCAAAGCTAAGTCTATCAAAATTTCTAATTGTGTAGATTGGTTTGTTACAGTTGCCGGGTTTATAAACTTTTCAAAATTTTGAAAGTTATAAAAAGTTGACACCCCTCTTTTACCTTGAGGGATATAGCCTGCTAAGATAACATTCTGCAACTCATCAGCAAGGACTTGCATTCTGCCTAGAGGTTGCCTGTAACTTACTGATTGTTTATCAGGGATGGGTAGATACAAGTAAATTCCCGGATAATTTGATGAATTAGCCCGATTCATTTTTGATGAACTGCTATGACGAATTTCAGCACAAATTTTACTTTGACCGCGACCATACTTAACAACACCACTAGCAGTGATTTCCTGAATTTTCTCATGGAAACAAAGAATCTGTTCTCTAATTTTAAGAACTTTTTCCTGATGATCAGAAGTGCATTCTGCCATAATATTAGACAATGCTTTGGGTGGTTCCGGTAAATTTGCTGCTATATCCCAAACATCTTCTTTACTGTGTTGAAACTCTGCACTAAAAACTTTACCTGTATCTATATTATTAAAATTTATAAAAAGTTTATTTTCCTCTTGAATTACCTCAAATTTCAATAACTCAAAAGATAGTTGGCTGTACTTTATATCTATTAAGTTTTGTTTGTGAAAACTAGGTGCAATCGCGATCAACCTAATAGGTTTGATATAATCAATTTCCCGATCGTATGGTTGAAACTGAATCAAATTACTATAATAACGAGTTAATTGCTGAATAAGACTTCTATCTGCCTCATTTTTTAGCTCTTGCACTACTAACTGTTTATTTTCATCTATTGCCAAAATATCGCAAACTTCTCCGTTAACTGTATGTTGACGGTTCAAAGGTGTTAGTCCAAACAAACAATCCAAGTTATCATATACAAAATCTTCCAAAGCTTTTTCACTTCCAAATCCCCATTTGTTTCCTGATTTTTTCAGTATAGTGTTAATAGCAGGAGTTCTAATAGACTTTCCGTGTAACGACCGCTGCCTAGATTTAATTCTCAACTGTTGTTCGCGACGCTTAGCTTTTTCTAGCAAATCCTCGGCTTGCATTATTCTTTGAAATGGCTTAGTCATATTAAGTTGATGAATGTAATAAATATAAACTTCAACATATCACATTAGAGGAATTCCGTCAATCAATACTTTCTATTTTTCGTCATCAACGCTTGCGTTTTCAAACCAAATGCGATCGCCCTCACTCCTCATTTTGACTATCTTCTTGCTCAACTTGCTCAAAATTCACTTTCTTATAAATAGCAGATAGAGGAACTTCTAACTGGAAGGAATTAAACACTAAAGCCGTATCTTCCTCATCATACTCGCTATACAACCATCTTTTATTCTCGGTTTTAGAATACTGCTCGATTTTGATTTTTGTTTGGTCAATCAGAATGTATTCTCGAAAAGAAGGAATAGTTTTGTAAAATGTAAACTTGTCAACTCGATCGTAGTTTTTAGTAGACTTTGATAAAACTTCCACAATAACTTGAGGGTTGGTAATCGTGTCAGTGCGATTGTTGCGGTACTCAGGTAGCCCAAAAATTACCATTACATCGGGATAAGTGTACAGTCGCACTTTTGGTATCCACAGACGCACGTCACCGATGAAGACATCATACTCTTGTTCTGGAAGAGCGAAATTTAAAGCAATGTAAACGTTTCCTGCGATGCGATTGTGATTCGTAGATCCGCCTGTCATAGGAATAATTTCGCCGTCGAGATATTCGCTTTTGTACTCTGCTGTTTCTTCCAGTGCTAAATATTGCTCTTCTGTGCAGTAACGTTGCTCGGTTGTTTGCAAAGTGCTTGTCATCTTGATGTTCTCCCAAAATGATGTTGAACAAATATTTCTTTTGAGTATGCGCGTGCGAAGCTATCCCCTTCGCGAAGCGTTCCCGCAGGGTAGGGAATCGCTCACTTAAATGATAACCCGCATTTCCAAAAAAGCGATCGCCCTTATTCCTCCCCGCTTTCTTCTGGCTCATTTTCCGCCTCAAAATCCACCTTTTCATAGACATCTGCCAGCGGCACTTCAACTTGAAAGAAATTAAAAACTAGCGCCGCATCCTCCTCATCGTACTGACTATACGACCACCGCTTGTTTGCCAGCTTACAATACTGTTCTACATAAACCTGAGATTGATCGATCAGAATATACTCTTGAAATGTCGGCAGCGTTTGATAAAACTTAAACTTATCACTGCGATCGTAAGCTTTCGTAGATTTCGATAAAACTTCCACAATCACTTGAGGATTCATCACCGTATCCTGGCGATTATTGAAATACTCAGGTGTCCCCGGAATTACCATCACATCGGGATAAGTATAAGTTCGCTTTTTCGGCAGCCACAGACGCACGTCGCCCATGAAAACATCATAGTCAAGTCCCTTAAGAGCAAGACGTAATGCAATGCTCATATTCAGGGCAATGCGATTGTGATTCGTAGTTCCACCTGTCATTGGAATAATTACTCCGTCGCGATATTCACTTTTATACTCTGCTGCTTCTTCCAGGGCTAGATATTCTTCGGGAGTGAAGTAGCGCTGTGCTGTTGGCTGTTCTGTTACTTGTAGAATAGCTGTCACGGTGTTTTTCCCAACTCAATTGATATCTTGCGTCCAGTTTAACACTGCCCGAAAGTAGGCGCGGGTAAGATGCCCAACCCCTACTCCCCACAACAAAAACCATTCTTTGTGGAACAGGCATCTTGCCTGTTTTTGATAAGATTCCAGCATCTACGATCGCCCTTCTCAAACCAAGGGCGATCGCACTTCAATAACTCGCAACCAAAATTAATCGATCGGATCGAAAACTAAGGTCAAGTTAGCAGCAGGAAGCAGTTGTTTGAGAATTCGCACATGACCCTCTGCATCTGACCAACTGCGAAAGCGACCCACAACGACCCTTTGTAGATTCGGAAGCAAACGAACAACGATCCACGGTCTGAGACGTTTCTCATACGGCATAATAGGTGTATCTCCTTGTTAATTGGAGCCATAGCCAGTCCTGAGCCCTCGGAAAGCATCGGACTGGCTTTTGACTGAGCCTTGATGGGATTAGACGAATTGTAACATAATAAGCCCAAATATGTGTCAGCAGATTTTTAAGAATAGGGTAACAACACGATCGGGAGCGTAAGCTTGTACCATTAAGAGCGTTGGCAAACAAACAAACATTTACATTGAGCAAGCGCGTTCACGTTACCTTTCCTGATTACGTATATGAAGCTTTGGATCGATGGGCTGACAAACAAGGCAGATCCACGGCTAACCTGATAGCCTTTCTCGTGGAAACGGCTTTATTGGAAGCCCAACAAAGGGGAGAAGTACCCTCTGGGCCTGAAGATCCCAAAAGCGACACGTAAATAGTTCCCTCGTGGGTTACGGGAGCGTGTCGCCCGATCGCACTTATCGAAATTGATGAAAACTAGCATCAGCGCCCGCAGTTGGCGCCCAATATTTAAAATAATTCTCTGCTTTGTCCTCGCGATGCCTGTTAGTGCATAAGTCCTATCAGCAATCGAAAGTGCCAGTTATTTAATTGTCCGTCGGCTAGTCAGTTGCAGAGAAACTCACAAAAAAATATCATTCTCAGTAACCAGCTTTCGACTATACATTCAATCCTATTGTGGGGCGGGCTTCTAGCCTGCCCCTAAAAGCTTATAACAAAGGTAAACGCATTCTCCAACAACGAGTGATTCGCTCCCTTTAGTATTTCAATGCGATCGCTCTTTCAAGCCCCGACTTTTTCAAAAAGCCGGGGATCTAACAGAATATCAGGCTTTTCTGCTGAGGCAGACGAAAGTTTGTCTAACTTAACCTCGAACTCAAATGACCAAGAATTTCAAAGGTGGTACCCGCCAGGTGATTTAAGCTGTTTTACATTTAAACTGTGTGTCAAAAATCCATAAAACTATTGTGGGACGGGCTTCTAGCCTGTCCCGAATTTTCAATTTAAATGCGTAACAGCTTATCCGTGGAATCAATCCAAAATCTCAAATCTAAAATCCTCAAGCCCCCGAATTTATCTCGCGCAAGTCAATCCAAAATCTAAAATCTAAAATCTAAAATCGAATGACCGACGCTTCGCCACATTTGAGTTTGAGGTTAACACGTTTCAACCGCCGAATAATCTCAAAATAAAAAAACCCTCCCCAACAAGGAGAAGGGAGGGTGAAAAGACAGTGAGAAATTTAAGTTTTTGCAGAATTAACAATAAGGAGTCACATCTTCGCCGCACTCGTCAGCCAAATAACACAAAGCTCGAAAGCGCAGCCCAACCACTTGCTCGTAAAGCGGATTTAACTTGCACAGTGGGGGAATGGATAATAAAGTGCGATCGCCAATTTTGACTTCTCGCTCAAACGGACACTGGCTGGGAATATACTTACACAGAAACCGTGCCAACTTTTGACTTTTAATTGCAGTGTTATCAAGCCATTGTTTTAGCGGATGCAAGGGGTCAAAGTGTGGCTTTTGACCGTAAGGCTGAGAATTTGTAGCGACATTAACGGCGGTTTCTTGTTTGCCAAATCCTACCCAATGTGGCAGAGTTCGGTAGGAGACTGTATGATCAAATACGTTCATTTTGCTCTCTTCCTCTTTTATAACGAGGTGCCAAGAACTCTCTGTAGAGCTTGTGCGATATTATCTACAATCAGTATCTACAGCATCTCGTTTTGCTTTACCGGATTGAACTTCTTAAATTAATGACTTAGGGCGAGAAAAGTTGTTCCTGATTTTTTTAAAAGGCGGTGTGCGCTCTAAAAAGTGTCCTCATTTCAAGCCCAACAATTGATTGAGAGGGTAAAAATTCTGTCTTCTACGTTTTAGCTTCAACCTTGGGTTGAGTCTCCTTTTGTAGTTCAATTACAATTCTGACGCATCGAGGTGAATTATCCTATACGTGAAAATGCGGAATTTTTAATAAAAGTTATTATATTTTTAAATAAGCTCTGCTGCAAACAACCCTGAAACCTCGCCCCAACTATCTTTGCTCGCGATCGCTCAGAAACTTCTACAATGAGAAATAATCGGTATCACCGCCCTCACCACCCATGAGTAACCCAGAAACCAAAGCTATCACCCGCGAATTGCAAAGCCACGCCGCCATTCTCGGTGGCTTCGTCTCCCTCCTCTGGATTATCGAAATTGTCGATGTATTCCTATTCGGAGGCAGGCTGAATGCTTACGGAGTCCGCCCCCGCAACCTCGACGGACTTCAAGGCATCCTGTTGATGCCTTTTCTGCACGGCAGTTTTGCTCACTTAGCCACCAATACCCTCCCTTTTGTGACATTGGGTTGGTTGATCATGCTGCGAGAAATTAGCGACTTTTTTATCGTGAGTGCCGTCACTGTGCTAGTCAGCGGATTCGGAGTTTGGCTGACTGGCGCGCCCTATTCCGTTCACATTGGTGCCAGCGGATTAATCTTTGGTTACTTCGGCTTTTTGCTGCTGCGGGGCTATTTTGAACGCAGCTTTACCTCTATTTTGTTATCTTTAATTGTCGGTTTCTTCTACGGCAGTTTAATTTGGGGAGTTTTGCCATCGCAGCCGGGAGTTTCCTGGCAAGGGCATTTCTTTGGCTTTGTCGGCGGGGTATTAACAGCTCAACTTTTGGGGCGGCAGAAACGGAAAATTAGCTAGGATTAGGACTTATGGTGCATGGTATCATCACCTTAGTTTATTGCCCCGAACTTATCTGAAAGCGTAGGTTTTTTGTCAATAAACCTGGTTTCTTGTGTAACAATTGCCTCCCGGAAAGCAAGACTAACTGCTGACCAATAATTCAACGCGGGCCGGCAAGCACACAGTAAAAACCGAACCGCAACCTAACTCGCTTTCAACCTGCATATCGCCACCCATCATCACGCAAAAGTGACGGCTAATAGTCAATCCCAAACCCGTGCCGCCATACTTGCGCGTAGTTGATGCGTCGCCCTGCATAAATGCTTGAAATAAATGCTGCAATTGTTCGGGGGGAATCCCAATGCCCGTATCAGCTACGCGAAAAATTATTGAGTCGGAAGGTTCTGCTATTTCTTGAGTGGTTAAGCTGTCATGTTTAACTCTTTCAATACAGAGGGTAATAGTGCCATGTTCCGTAAATTTGGCTGCATTGCTCAGCAGGTTGAGCAATATTTGACGAGTTTTGGTAATGTCAGCATACATCATTCCCAAGTCGTCAGCAACATCAACTTCAAACTTATTATAATTTTTATCTACCAACGGTTTGACAGTAGAAACTACCTCGTCAATTAAATTAACCGGGTTGAAAGTTTCTAAGTAAAGTTCCATCCGCCCCGCTTCAATCTTAGAAATATCTAGAATGTCGCTAATTAAAGATAGCAAGTGTTTACCGGCAGTTTGAATTTTTTGCAAGTCGGGGATAAAATCTTCGCAGCCTAAATCCTCGGCGTCTTCTGTGAGCATATCGCTGTAACCAATAATCGCGTTGAGGGGAGTTCGCAATTCGTGGCTCATATTAGCTAAAAAGGCGCTTTTGGCTTGGTTTGCAGCTTGAGCGGTTTGAGCGACTTTTTGGAATTCTTCTGCTAATTTTCGCTGGGTAATATCTTCAGCAATACCGACGATGCGGTAAATTTCTCCGGTTTGGCTGCGGACTGGAAAAGCCCGATCGCGCACCCAGCAAACTGAACCGTCCGAGCGCACTACCCGATACTCCTCATCATAATCGCCCCGCCCCTGTTTCGCAAAAGCAGCCTTGACGCGATCGAGATCCTCCCGGTGAATAGCATCCCAAAAAGCCTCCGGTTCTGACTGCAAACTCTGACAGCTCAAATTCCATATTTTCTCGCAAGCAGGGCTCACATAAACTAGCTGCTTTTGATTGGGTTCTCTAATCCAAAATACCTCATGAATATTTTCTGCCAACTGGCGAAACCGCTCCTCGCTGGCCCGCAACTTCTCCACAGCACTGTGAAATTCAGTCACATCCTGAATCAGCGATGCCACCCCGATAATGCTGCCATCAGCATCAACCAAAGTCGTATTGTACCACTCGCAAAGAATAATTTTTCCGTCTTTTCTGATGTTCTCGTTAATACTACTAATTCCTCCTTTATTAGTGAGCAAAGTTATAGATAGTTGCCTGACATACTCCTTAGCATTTTCAGGAACTATGAGATCGACTCCGTGGCATCCCATAGCTTCCAAGCGGTTGTATCCAAAAATTCTTTCCGCTGACAAATTCCATTCCGCTACTTCAAAGTTTAGATTCCATTCAATCGCTCCCAAAGGAGTTTGGTGAAGATGGAGAGCCAGTTTTTGCTGCGATTTTTTCAGAGAAATAATTAATTGATTTTTGTCGGCGATCGCAGATTCCACCCGATCTTCGAGAGTAGTAAACGACTCTTCCAATTGAGCGGCCATCATATTAAAAGAGCGAGCCAGGACACCCACCTCATCCTCTCGCTCTACAGACGCCATCAAGCGGGAATCTACCGCCATCCCGTCCCATTCTCCCCGGGACAAAGCCTCCGCAGCCTTGCTCAGACGCCGAATCGGTACAACAATCCACCTAGAAGTCAGAGCGCCAATCGCCGTTGCCAGCACCAAAGCACCCAGACACATCACCACAGTATACCGAGTGTTGGCATTAATCCTTTCCATAAAATCGGCTTCAGGAACCGTCACCACAATCAACCAGTCGAGGCCCCTGCTGTCTAAAAGCGGCGTCACCTGTAGAAATTGCCGTTGACCGTCGATCGTAAAATCTAACTGGCGAGATCTGTCAATTTTGTGCAAATCCCCGAAGCGTTCTGTTAAATAGCGGGCTGTCGATCGAATGAGAACATTCTTGCTGCTCGTTGCCACAATCCGTTTCGCAACACCATTGCTAACAATAAATGGCGGTTCCAGAGTAGAATTTGCCACCAATTGCCCCGACCTTTCTACAATAAAAGTCTGTCCTGATTTGCCAATTTTTAGACTTTCTAAGAATTGATTGAGCTTGGAAAGTGCCAAGTCAGAACCCAGGATGCCAATCAGTTTACCATCATCGCCATAAACTGGTACAGCCGCCGTAATCGCTAGTTTGGGAGCGTCAAAATAATTATATATTTTACTCCAAGTCGGTTTGCCTGCGCGCACCGGAGCTATGTACCAAGGTCGGACGCGGGGGTCGTAGTTGAGAGTAGTTTTTAATAGCTTGGTTGGTTCCCCGAACTCGGACGGCGCGTAGGTGTGAAAGTTATAGCCAGTAGATTGATTAGAAATCTGAATTTGCAACTTGCCGTCGTCGAGGCGTTCCACTCCAATAAAATCTTTTTCTTCGGATGCGAATTGAATGTAGCTAATTTTATCAAAAATTTTGATTTGTTTGTAGAAGTAGCGTTGCAAACTATCACTATCCTGCACGTTCACAATGCCAAGACGGATGGCATCGAGATTGAGCTGATTGATTTGGTGTGGCGTTTCAATATAACTGTTAATATGTTGCTGGATACGCGATGTGACTTCTGTCCGCAGTTGGGCGGCAACATCGTTGACGGCTATGCGCCCGTTCCGCAACGACAGCCACCCCGTCAACCCTACAGCAGCGAAAGTCTGGAGTGCAAAAGGCACAACAAGGACGATGCGAATTGGCACTTTGCGCGACATTTTTAAAATCGGGTCTGTCAGATATTTGATTGGCATGGTAAAGCAGAATTATTATGAACCCACAACATTCCGGTCATTCGATTTTAGATTTTAGATTAAAGAATTGACTTGCACGAGATAAATCGGGGGGCTTGAGGATTTTAGATTTTGGATTTTGGATTGATTCCACGTATAAATCACGTGGCGGGTACCACCTTTGAAATTATTGGTCAAGTACAACTTGATGAGCGCAGGTTTTGAAGTTGAGATGGTTTTAGTAGGCGAAGTGCTGTTAATAACTCGGAATCTGCCCCTGGCAACTGAATTTTTAACGACTGCCACCGCCATCTTAGCGCGATCGTCCGCTTTGGGAGCATTGGCGATCGCACCGGGTTTTTTTAGCCTTTTGGCGGTCTGCAACGAACTATTTTCGTGAAAAACAACCGATGGATCGCCGCCCGTGCGTCAAGCACTAACTATTTTTCCACTCATGAGGCGCGCTAATCAAACCAATAGAGTTTTTGGTTGACTCATGTCTGAAATGACGTATTTTGGCGTTTAAACCCCCTTGCTGCGTCAGTTATATTTGACCGATAGCGCGATCGAAAGTTATAAGTTTTGACAGTAAATTTAATTGATATCTCCACAAGCAGCTACTTTTGATAGAGTACAACTTAATTGCGACTGGGTAAAATAAGGATAGTAGGATGCAACTAGCGGAGGCATGGATGATGAACGCAGTTATTGCTACTCTTGGCACTGCTCTCGGACTGAGCTCAATTTTTATCGGTTTGACCCCGGCGGTTCTCGCCCAACAAAGACTGCAACCAGCGCCCCAATATTCGGAAACGACTTTATCTGGGGACTCGTTGAGGACTGTGGAGGACAGAACCTTAGATTCGGACTACCAAAACTTGATTGGTGAACCAGAAACGGCGGCTAATTCTTCTAGAAGGGAAAGAAGCTTGGGCGACACATTTCGCCTCAAAATCGAGGGCCCATTAGAATTTATTACTACTCCTTCGGACGCCCAGCGTCAAGGAAATCCTTTACCTCCCAAACAAACCGACAGCGGTACAGAAGCGGGAGTTCAGATTCAGCTAGGACTTTAGCAATTTTAAATGAATTCATTTGAAGCAAACGAGCGTTCGCGGAACCCCATATTTGATTCTCGGAGTTATTGTGACTGCGATCGCTTTTTTATCTGAGTTTTATCACCAGTTTTGTGCGGTTTCCATCACACAAGGTTCTCTATTGTGAACCTAAAATTAGACCAATTAAACTTCCGATACAGACTGATTAGCTACATATCTTTACAAAATCGCATAAAACTGGCGGTGAAGGTGATGAGAAAGGCTCAACTGATCGATTATTTGCGGGGAGAGTTGGCGATATCGAATTCGGCGATCGCCGTTGCTCTCCGACACGGTGAACAAGATGCCAGCGAACTGCCAATGGTTCTGTGGCAGTACGGGTTAGTGACACTGGAACAGTTAAACCTGATTTTTGATTGGTTGGAAGCTCAGCCGACTTAGAAATTTAAAATCCTGATTTAAAAAAAATGGATATGGGATTGCAATTTTTTAACAAATAAAGCTTGCACAAACGGTCGTCGAAAAGTATAGGGTTGAGTGTTTAGGTTGAGGGTGGGTCTTATTTTGTCCCAATTATAAAAATCCAAATATTACAGTAGGGACACAGCAGTGCTGTGTCCTCATTTTTGTTGCCGCCTAAAATAAACTGTTTTCAATCTGTCGAAGAGGCGATCGCCCTCGGCATCAAACAGACGGCATAAAACAAACCCCAGCAACTTTTAGGATGCCGGGGCTTGTCTTATTTAAGTTGGTGGCGGGAAGTGGATTTGAACCACTGACCTTCGGGTTATGAGCCCGACGAGCTACCAGGCTGCTCTATCCCGCGTCGCTTTGTCTCTCTTTCGTGGTTTCCAAAAACAAAACCCTGAAACCTTAAAGATTACAGGGTTCGCTTGAATTTGGTGGCGGGAAGTGGATTTGAACCACTGACCTTCGGGTTATGAGCCCGACGAGCTACCAGGCTGCTCTATCCCGC
>NZ_JAUBUC010000091.1:19258-24844 GCF_036705285.1 Microcoleus sp. B4-C1
GTCGCTTTTTGTCTCTTTACTAATATAAACATATCTTTCTGAAAATTGCAACCCCTCCATCAAAAAAACTTTTTAGATTGTGGGAGGGGTTGCTGAAATCGGCGATCGAGTCTCGATCGCCCTAAAGCATCGAAACTTCCCCGATTACCTCCAAGCGCTTGAACTCACTGAGAGTCAGGTAAGTCTCCGCCAGAGTTTCGGCGATCGTCGGAGTAATCCACCCCAACTGCTTGAGCAAGTGAATCGCCACAGCAAATTGAGCACGCTTTCCTCCATCCGTCACCTTAATTGCCAAGCCCATGCCTTCGCCAACGCGGCCAATGCACTGCACCCCTTCGGCGCCGGACTTGCTCACCAATTCCCCTTGAGTCAAACGCATCAGTTCCGTGTCAAATTTGCCCTCACCCGCAACCATCATCGGGTGATGAGTCATAGCGCGGACAATCCGCTCCATATCCACATTGTTGCCGGAGGCTAACTGAGCGTACAAAGACGCCATTTGCCCCAACTGCAACAGATAGGTAGGAGCGCCGCAGTCGTCGCGAGCGCTGATAAACTCTTCGGCAGGCATGGCCAGCAAGTCAGCCACTTTGCCCAAAATAAGCTGCTGGACGGGATGTTTGCGCCGTAAATAAGTGTCCAGAGGCCAGTGCAGTTGCTGGCAGACAGCCAGCATTCCGGCGTGTTTGCCGGAGCAGTTGTATTGCAGGGCGCTCTTTTTGCCTTCGGGAATGGGGCATTGAAGTTTAGAGGGGTCAATGTCGCAGCGCCACAGGACGTTAAATACCTGGCGCGATTGCTCGATCGTACCTTGATGAGAACTGCAAATAATCGCTAAATCTCGATCGGTCAATTCGTAGCGTTCTAAAGTGCCAGTCCCCGTCACCGCCAAAGCTTGAAAAGGCTTGAGTGAAGAACGGACAAATGAGGCCGTTTCCGAGTTACCAGCAACAGACAGAACGCGCCCGCGGTTGTCGCAGACAGCGGCCTGGGCGCGGTGCCTCGATTCCACAATACCTTCGCGCAGCAGTGTGACTTCCAGTTCGGGAGCTTGGGTTCGTTTTCCCCTTGTCATATCAATTTTAGATTTTAGATTTTAGATTTTAGATTGGGGCCGGTGGAAGTTATGAGTTGCGAGCTGCCAGTTAAGAGTTATAAAGTTAATCTTTCGGCGATCGTTTCTCACTCATGCACGGGAGTGTGCCGGCGTTGGCTGTGCGCGGCAATCTCAAAACTCAAAACTCCCGAACCGAACCGATTACAAACAACTCCAAGTTAGTCCCCCGGCAACCAGCAATACTGTCAAACCATAAAATGTCTGCCGCAGACGCCTGAGAATTGGTTCTAGTTGGTAGTTAACAATCAACTGATCTTGAAGCAAAACTTCGGGAGTTTTAGGCCAAGATTGACAATCGTACCAACCAGACTCTTCGTAGACGACCGTGGGATTTGAAAGGCGCGATCGCACGTAGAACCAACCCAAGTAGAGTCGCAGCAAAGCTAATCCTAGAATAAAACCGGCACCTGCGGCACCGCTGAGGACAAACTGAGCTGGATACTTGCTTGGAGCAAAGCTAGAAGCAGCTATCGGCACCGATACCAAGCAACTCCAAGCCCACACCCAAGCTAGTTTTGCCAGGTATCCGGGCCAATTGAGTGTTACCCAGCTAAAAAACCAGGATTCTTTAAGTTCTTGGTATTCATTGATCGGTCGCTGTTCTTGCGGAACGGGACAAATAGAAGCAGAAACGTTTTTCACATTAGCCATCCTCACGGCGTGGGGGAAAAGTCAATGCGTTCGGCGTGTCCCCAGAACGCTTCTAAATTGTAGAACTCCCGCTCTTGAGGCTTCAAAATGTGAATGATCGCGTCGCCGTAGTCCATGACGACCCAGCTAGCGTCTGATATGCCTTGTGTACGCAGTGGCAAGCGTTGCCACTCTTCTTCCACTTGGTCTGCTATTGCTTGGGAGATGGCTCGTACCTGCACGTTGGAAAATCCGGTGATGATCGCAAAGTAGTCTGCCAAGTAGCATACTTCTGCCACCCGGAGCAATACAATATCTACTGCTTTGCGGTCATCGGCTGCTTGGGCAACGGTCATGATCAGGCCACGAGCTTCGTCTGAGGAGGTGCCGTCCGTTGCTGTAGACTGGGCCCTGGAGTATTCGAGTTGAGTTATATCTGACATTAAGTGTTTAATTTCCTAATTGATACGGTAAGGGGGAATCGGTGCGTTTTCGCGATCGGTTGTTGACAGTTTGAGACGGGAAATAGGAGTTAGGTTGAAGCCAAAAGTAAGGACAGGATTGCTGATAAATTTTACTTTCAACTTGTGATTTGTTCGATCGACTTCTGGGTCGAATTTCCTGTTTCCGGCGGTTCGCGGGCCATTTGCAGCGCCCAATTCCGCGTAAGTACGGTGCGGGGGTGGATGTAGCAGCGAGTTTCTAGCAAATATTTAAGAGAATAATCGCTAGTTTGCCACACGGCTGCATAAAGATTTTGCCAGCTTGCCTCGCGCAGTGCTTCTAGTTGGGCTGTGTTGCCGCGGCTCGGCTCTATGGTATCTGCTATGAATACGGTACAACTGAGCTGGCTCATGTTTGGTCTGCCGAGGGTGTGATTGGCGATTGCGTCCAAAATTTCTCGATCGACCACCCCGAATTCGTCTCTGGCGACGATCGCGCTGGCGTCTGCGTGCAGCAAATGCGGGTGTGCTTCCAACACTGAGTCTAACTCTAAACCTTCCTTCTGGGCCATTTGCAGCAGCAGTTGAGGTCTGAAGTATTTTGCCAAATCGTGCAACAAACCCGCCGATCGGGCTTTTGCTTCGTCGAGGCCGTAATGGCGAGCCAAGTCACCTGCTACCTGTTCGACTCCGAGGATGTGTTTGATGCGGGCAGCAGGAACGCGCTCAGAGAGCCAAGCTAGGACGATTTCGCGCGCGGGTGCAAGTGTCAAATATTAACTCCGAAATTGTATGAGCTACTATTTTAGCGTGTTGTTTCGATCGGCTGCGGTATCTGGCACGCAGGCAGGGCGGTTTCATTTTCACGAAAATCGCGATTTTGACTCTTGTAGTGCCAAGAATTCCTACCCCCCACAGACGATGATTCACAAGCCTTGGCGACATGGGGGCAGCCACTCTTTGCTGCTCCTACAAGAGAATGAAACAGCCCTGCCCTCTTCTTTCAATTTCGCGGCAGAGTATAATAGAACAAAATCTTTCAAACCTTAGCTGGGTCTATGGTTAAGCCTCGCCAAGCTGATTCAACCTTGAAATTGATGGATGAGTATTGTCACTAACCTGTGGAGCATTTAAACCAGTAACGAGGCTTGTAGGGTGCATCAGGAGTGAACACTTACGCGCTTATGCGGAAAACACTTCTGTAATGACGCACCCTACTATCGTCTTTTAAATGCCGAACAGCTTATTACAGAAATCTGTTTTCAGAAGTCAGAAGCATTCAAAGCTTTTACACACATTCATGCTAGTGTAATTTCTGATATTAAACGTAAGACACTACCAGCCATTGCAGAGATAAAGGGGCTAGAAAATGCTCAAGGGCTGCATCACTTTGGTTGGCTCGATTAATAGCGTTAATTGATTTTTCTTCTAATCCCTTATTTTACTTGATGAAGAAGAGTAAAATATTATTTTATTCTGCTGAGTGACAGAAGAGGGGTAATACTTTCATCAGTTATTGAAGAAGCAATCCTTATTCTAGCCACTGCTGGTAATACAAATATACGGTAGACTAGGGAAGTAAATACGCAGGGTAAGTCGGCTCAATATCACACATTTTTTAGTTGAGATAAAATCCATCCAAAAATTTTATTTTCGTCTAGTTCCGAAGTATACTTTGCTTTTGAATGGGCAATATTTGATGTAGAATGGGTTATTCAAGCATTTCCGATGAGCGAGTTCGTTAGGTTGCTAGAAGAGGGCATGAGGGCTACCATTGAGTATTTTAACCTCAAAACTATCAAAGAGAAACAACCAAGTTGAAAACCTTTCCACGCTTGGGCTTAAACTGAACTACCTCAAAAAATAGCTGTTTGGGGCGATCGCCTCCTGTGAGCTTCACGACTGCTAGACGCGATCGCCATCAACATCTCAAATGAGTTATATAAACATACTTATGGATAATTTTCGCTCCAGTGGAGACAAGTTCTAAACAATTAATAATATGGCTTCAGTATCGAAGGAGCTGCCAGCGTTCGTACAGAACGCCCACTGACAAGTCCAGCAACATTAGAGGGCATTGAGAATTTACCAAGTTTGCTGAGTAAACTAGAGATATAGTAACCCCGAATTTATTGAGGAGTGGAAAATGGAGACAATTACTGACCTGCCGGGGTATCGTATAACAGAACAACTCTATGCAGGATCTCGCACTCTAGTCTATCGAGGTATTCGGGAGAGCGATCGCACTCCAGTCGTCATCAAACTGCTGCGAAACGAATACCCCAGCTTCAGCGAACTGGTGCAATTCCGCAACCAATATACCATCGCCAAAAATCTACGTCTGCCTGGAGTGGTTGAACCCCTCGATTTAGCACCTTACAAAAACGCCTATGCTTTAATCATGGAAGACTTTGGAGGAGTTTCCCTGTCTACTTATCTCCCAGCAGCAAGTGATAAAAACCAACCCGATACATCTCTATCTTTAGAAAATTTTCTCAACCTAGCCAGGGAACTAGCAAATATTCTCCACTCTCTATACCAAAACCGAGTTATTCATAAAGATATTAAACCTGCCAATATTCTGATTAACCCCCATAGCCAACAAATTAAACTCATTGACTTCAGTATTTCTTCCCTGCTGCCGAGAGAAACCCAAGAAATCCAGAATCCCAACACCCTCGAAGGAACCTTAGCTTATCTCTCCCCAGAAAAGACAGGAAGAATGAATCGAGGCATTGACTATCGGAGTGACTTTTATTCCCTGGGTGTGACCTTCTATGAATTGTTGACAACACAGTTACCCTTCGAGTCAGACGACCCAATGGAGTTAGTGCATTGTCATCTAGCTAAACAGCCGATTCCGGTACATCAAATCAAGCCAGAAGTTCCCCTAATTTTATCCCAAATTGTTAGTAAACTGATGGCAAAGAATGCGGAAAATCGCTATCAGAGTGCATTAGGATTGAAACACGATTTAGAAATTTGTCTAGCTCAATTACAAAACACGGGTAACATTGAGACGTTTGCATTGGGAACGCGGGATATTACAGACCATTTCCTCATCCCCGAAAAACTCTACGGCAGAGAAACAGAAGTTGAAACCTTATTAGCAGCCTTTGAGCGAGTCAGCAGGGGCAGCACCGAAATGATGCTAGTATCCGGTTACTCAGGCATTGGAAAATCCGCCTTAGTACAAGAAGTTTATAAACCAATTACTAAAGCCAGAGGTTATTTTATTGCCGGAAAATTCGACCAATTTCAACGAAATATCCCTTACGCCGCCGTTGTCAAAGCCTTTCAATCATTAGTCAAGCAACTCTTAACAGAAAACGAAAATCAACTCAATACCTGGAAACAAAAAATATTAGCTGCCCTTGGCGCTAATAGTCAAATCAT
>NZ_JAUBUC010000092.1:0-24726 GCF_036705285.1 Microcoleus sp. B4-C1
CCAAAAAGGACGGGCGGGACGCCCATCCCACAATAACAATTAAAATTGTAAGTTATTTAATTCGCGATCCTTAGCAAGGGGAGGGTTGGGGTGAGGTAAAACATTTACGAATCATTTAGGATTGCTATAATAAAGCGGACTTGAGATTATTTCCTTCCAATACGATCGCACAAACGTCTATCTTCCTCCTTCACATCAGCATTCGTCCGTAAATAATCTCGCACGCGATCGCAACCATCAGCCAACAAATCCACTTTCAAAACTCGCTCCACATCCCACAAAATCAGCGTATTATCCTCACTCACAGAAGCCACAAATGACCCATCCCCACTATACGCTACCCCCCGAATCGCCGCAGAGTTACCTCTAAGCGTTGTTAATTCCGTACCGTCAAGCTTCCAAAACTTCAGCGTATTGTCTACACTACCAGAAGTAATAATATTACCGTCCGGGCTAAACGCCACCCCCCATACCGCGGCCAGATGACCTTCCAGAGTTCTCAGTAACTTACCATCCACAGTCCAAAGCTTAATCGTATTGTCCCCGCTGCCAGAAGCCAGAAATTTACCGTCAGGGCTAAATGCCACCCTCCACACAGCAGCAGTATGACCTTGAAAAGTTCGTAGGGGCAGTGCCCCCGTGCCTGCCCCATCAAGCTTCCACAACTTAACAGTACCATCCCCTCCTGCCGAAGCAATTAGCTGACCGTCAGGGCTAAATACCACCTGCCAAATAGGAGCATGATGTCCTGTCATAGTATGCAATAAAGTACCATCGGGCCGCCAAAGCTTGATAGTATTATCTTGACTTCCAGAAGCAAGAATTTGACCGTCAGGACTGAAAGCCAACCCCATAACTGTAGCGTTATGACCTACCAAAGTTGCGATCGCTTTTCCGTTTCGAGTCCAGATATTCACCTTATTATCATTTCTGCCAGAAGCAATTAACTTGCCATCGCCACTCAGGGCAACAGCATAAATCGCAGCGTTTTCTACAGTGAAAGTCCTCAACAATTTACCTTGCCGACTCCAAAGCTTAGTCGTGCCATCCTCGCTGCCTGTAGCAATTGTAGAACTATCCGAACTCAGTGCGATCGCCCAAATCCCCGCTTTATGTGCAGTAATCATCGTTCGCAATGGGTTTTGACTCTGCCACAGCCTCACCGTATTTTCTGCACCCGCCGAAGCAATAAAACTGCCATCCGGGCTCCAAGCTATCCCCCAAATCGCAGCAGTGTGACCTCTCAATGTCGTCCGTTCTGTTCCGTCAAGATTCCAGAGTTTTACAGTTTGATCGCGACTTGCAGAAGCAAGAGTCTGACCATCTGGACTGAAAACAACTTCCGATACTACAGCAGAATGACCTTCAAGCGTTCGTAGGGGCAGCGCCCCCGTGCCTGGCCCATTAACTGTCCAGAGTTTCACCGTTTTGTCTCCACTTCCTGAAGCCACAATCTGACCGTCTGGACTAAACGCTGCTGCTGATAACACAGAAGTATGACCCCGGAAAGTTCGTAGGGGCAGTGCCCCCGTGCCTGCCCCGTCTTTGTTCCAGAGTTTCACCGTTTTGTCTCCACTTGCCGTAACAATAGTCTGACCGTCTGGACTGAAAGCCACTGAGGGTACCCCAGCAGTATGACCCTGGAGAGTTCGTAGGGGCAGTGCCCCCGTGCCGGCCCCGTTTTTGTTCCAGAGTTTCACCGTTTTGTCCATGCTGGCAGAAGCAATTGTTTGACCATCGGGACTAAACGCCACTGTCCAGATACCAGCAGTATGACCCTGAAAAGTTCCTAGGGGCAGTGCCCCCGTGCCTGCCCTATCCAGTTTCCAAAGTTTTACAGTCCCATCATCACTTCCAGAAGCAAGAAACTGACCGTCCGGGCTAAATTTGACAGATCGAACGATCGCCTGATGACCTTTGAGTGTTGCTATTTGCTTTCCGTCCCGCCGCCAAACTTTAATCGTTTTATCCACACTTGTTGAGGCAATAAACTTACTATCCCGACTAATATCAATTCCCATAACTGCCGCTTTATGTCCCGATAAACGGTTGTATTCAGCCGCTTCATAAACCGCTTGACGCAATACATTGATAACTCGATCTTCAATGTTTTTATCCGTCTTGTTTAAACTTTGTAGTCGGCGCTTAGCTTTAATTGCTTCTATTAGCGCATCCAATCGACGATTAGAGGCAAACAGCCCCTCCGAGGAAGAAACCAGCGCTTCAAGTTCACTCATCCGAGCTTCGCGCTCACTAATAACGGCTCGGCGATACTGAAAATAACTTGTTACTCCTAAAGCACAGGCAAGCAGCAGTGCCATACTCACAGAAAATAGTAAGGCCCTCTGTCGTTTAACTGCTTTTTTTTCTTGAATTAATCGCATTTGTTCCTGGGCCAGTCGCGCTTCCACTTCTTTGGTGCGTTCTGCTTCTAAAGCTTGTTGAACTTCTCGCCTATCTAGTTCGGCACTAGCAGCTAAGAACTGATAGTCTAGGTTACTCAAGCTTTTTTCCTGCGCCCAGATTTGACCATCTTTTAAGGCTTGTCCCCGCAAAAGTCTGGAAAAATCTGTTTGTTGTGAAGCAACCCAAGCATCGAAGGTTTGGGAGTAGGGGCGCAGTTGCCCTAATTGTTTCTCTACCCATTCCAGATTAAAAACTTCAGCATAAACCCTGTTTCTTACCTGTAAATAACCATTGTTTTTGACAACTAATCCCGATAATAATAGTTCAATTTGTTCTGGTGAGTCATCAGTTGATACGCCTCCCACTCTTTTGCTAAAAGGTAGAAATCTTTCATTTCCTTGTAGGGGCAATTCTCCTGTAGTTGCCCTATAAAGATTTGGGTCAGGCACGGGGGTACTGCCCAGAGAGTCCTCTTCAAAGTCCGAGAATGAAACAGAACCGCTGGTTAAGGGGGGGTTAGATTGTAAAATTTGCTGGTAGATGCCGAGTAATCTACCCGCGCGTTGTTCGTTGCGAATAATCCGCTCCTTTATGGTTTTTAAATGTTCCGGCTCATCCTGAGATTCCCATTTATTAATGATATTTTCTCGCACTAAACGATCTACCCAAAACTCTTCCGATCCTGGGGGAATTGTTACTACTTTTTGCGGTGTAGTTTGAGTTGCTATGTAGGCTAAATAGCACAGTTTTTGCGTCAGAAATGGCTGCCCAGAAGTCCAAGCCAATATCTGTTTGAGAATAACTTGATAATTATTGACTACATTTGCCAATCCCGCCGCTAATGGCTGGGCTTCTTCTAGTTCAAAACCTCGTAAATTTATCGCTCGACCAATATTAAAAGGAGTTCGTTTTTTATCAACAATTAAATCCCTAGGTGTTGCTACTCCAAAAATTGCAAAAGTAATACGATTATATTCTGGATTAATTGAGCGTTGATTATAGCAAAAGCGAATTAGGGCAAAAAAATCATCGACAGGGAACTCTAGACTGAGAACACTGTCAATTTCATCAATAAATATAATGATTTTGTTTTCAGGAAACTTGGCCAACAAAATATCTTCAATAAAATGACTCAATCTTTGCAAAAATGATACATCTTCTTCATCACGCCACCAGGTTTTTAAGTTAACTTGCCCTAAAAGATTGAAGCCGCGCCACAGTTCCCCAATCATACCTTTATACCACTGTAAAGGAGTGATATTTTCACTACCGATGCGGGTCATATCGATCGTGCTGCATTGAAATCCTTCAGCTTGCAGTCGGTGCAGGGTGCGGACTAATAGGGAAGATTTGCCCATTTGCCTCGAATTGAGGACATAACAAAATTCGCCTGCTTTTAAGGCTTCATAGAGTTCGGAATCTGCTTGTCTTACTACGTAGGTAGGTGCATCACTGGCGAGACTGCCACCAATTTGGTATGTTACCTGGGTCATGCGGTTTATGGGTGGGTTTAAAGTTGAGTATGTAGGGAATTTATTTAGAGGTAAGGATGTGGTGCTGGAGCTTCATTATAATATAAATTATGCCCCATTAGGGTTAATTACTCCCTTGTTTTTTAGTGCGCGTAGGGGGACTTTGTTTGTATAGCAGCGATTTATCATCGCCAGGAAAATTCGACTTTTCCTGGCGGATATTGGATTACGCAAAGAAACAGTAAAGTCGGCTCTAAATAAAGTTGTGCGAACCAAAATAGACGCGGTACAACTCACAGCTTAGGGTACAGCGGTTGTTATCGATATGAATCAGACCCATACTAAATAATTTAGAAGCCACTATCGGATCTAATTCCACTCCGTGTTCCGATTTTACCACTTGTTTAAGTGCAACCATAAGTTCGGGTTCCTCTTGCAATGTTGCCCAAAAACTCCGCAAATAATCTTTATAAATTCCCGCTATTGTCGGAGCTTCTTGTAGTAGCCGATCTAGCGTTACACTGTTTTGACAGAGGTGGTAAAGAGCTAGCCGCACCAGATAAGGATGCCCCCCCACCATTGCCATCAGTCGATCGGCATTGGAGCCATCTGTCCAATCCACTCCGTGACGCTGGGCTAAAGCAAGTATCTGCTCTTCTGTAAAATAGGGCAATTGCAGTGGTAAACCGATATTAAAAGGCGATTCAGTGAGCTTTAAAGGAATATAAATTTCTGTGGAGTGAAGAACGATTAACCGCAGTTTTCCCAAGGTTTCAATCCGCTTTGCTTCTTCATGCCAGCTTCGCAGCAGCGGCAAAAATTCTCTGGCAATTTTTGGATACTCAAAAATTATATTTACTTCATTTAAAGCTAACACAAGAGGCTTACTGATTTCTGCTAATATATATTGTTGGAAATAGATGGTGCAACTTACTTTGCTACCCATGTCTTCATCCCAATAATCATCTAATAGAGGTGGTAATTCTAGGTGACGGCTGATGTTGGCACAAAACCAGCGTAAAAATTTATCGATATTGACTAAAACAGCTTCCTCGGCTTGCTGAAAATCTAAACTTACAGTTCGATAGTCAAGAGAAGTCGCGCGCTCTAAAATCCGTAACAGAAGGGAACTTTTTCCCATCTTCCTGGGAGCTTTAATCCGCAGCACACTTCCGGGTTTGGTAATCTCTCGATAGGCGAGTTCTTCAATTAGCGGGTGAGAGATATAAAATGGCGAACCGAGGGGCACGGGAGAGCCGGGAAATTCTAAAGGTGTTGCTAGGCATTGGCTGCGGGTGAATTCTTCAATTAATTCTCGTTCCTCTGTGGTCAGGGAACGTGATTCTAAACAAGAGCGAAAATTGGATTTGCTAATAGATGTCTGCAAGATTTGAGAGAGAGATTGCCACAAGGATGAGGCTATGTTTCTCAGGTAATGCTCTCCGTAATGAGAGGCAGATGCAATACTTGTATAAGTTTTTCCTTCCCAAACTTGGCGAAGTATGATTTCTTGTATTGGATATAAATCTTTTTGTAATCGCACACGAGTTAGCTGTAGTACCTCATCTATCGTCATAATTTGCAATTATCCCCTGAGTGTATCGTTGATATTATCACTTATAATTGACTGTAAAGCTGAGAGCGATCGCCGATTGGATTGCGACACGATCCTGTCGCGACATTTTTCCGGGGGTAATTGGTCAAATCGGTTAAATATCCCCGAAGAGTATCACTGTCAATAATCAAGAATTCCCTCGCGGGGTAGTGGCGGGTGTATTTAACCTGTCTGCACTCTTCAAGGGTACAAGACTCAACCCACCTCTACAGGTTTTTGAGAATGGTTCTCTTCGTTAAGTTTAATCCGTGACATCCGTTAAATCTGGTGATTTCCCCGTTGCCTGACTCAGGGCTGTTTCATTCTCTTGTAGGGGCAGCCCCCCGTGGCTGCCCCCATGTCCCAAACGCCTGTGCAGTCGTCTGTGGCGGGGTAGGCACGGGGAGTAGGGGTAGCACTACAAGAGTCAAAATTCATGTTTTTGGTGAGAATGAAACAGCCCTGCGTTGCCGGACTGATCGCTGAGTGCTATAACCTAATTTCAATGGGCGCTGGCGCTCTTACTGGAAAGGAATCTGCGCTCAGTTTTTCTTGATCGTTGCCCAAAATGTCATCCCGGTGTCACAGTTGATAGTGAAGGCAGAAT
The DNA here is from genome assembly GCF_036705285.1 of Microcoleus sp. B4-C1. Lineage (NCBI taxonomy): Bacteria > Bacillati > Cyanobacteriota > Cyanophyceae > Oscillatoriales > Microcoleaceae > Microcoleus > Microcoleus sp. B4-C1. Next base: position 6,080 of record NZ_JAUBUC010000092.1, read on the forward strand.
TAAAAATGTGACAGTTGACTTTGCTAAAGCTGAGTCGATTGATGTTAATTTAATTAACAGTAGTTTCAGATCGCTGCATTTACTAATCGCAAGTGTTAAGTCCCAAAGTCTAATTCTTATTTTTGTACCCCCATTTTTTAAGTTTTTCCAGTAATCACATCTGAAAAATATTAGCAAATAACCGAGTTGATTTAATGCAAATGGTTCATAAAATGTTCCCAAATTATTTTATTCCTCACGGTCATTGCTACTTGTGGAAGCCTGGATTAGTGGGGCTACACGTTTTGTCCGATGGTTTGATAGCCGTCGCTTATTTTTTGATACCGATTACGCTGATTTATATTGTCAAAAAACGGCAAGACGTACCTTTTGACTGGGTTTTCATGCTGTTCGGCTCTTTTATTATATGCTGCGGGATTACTCATATTATGGAAATATGGACGCTGTGGCATCCTAATTATTGGTTCTCGGGTTTTCTTAAAGGGATTACGGCGCTGATTTCGCTATGTACCGCAGCCGTGCTGGTGGAACTAATCCCAAAAATCTTGGCTATTCCCAGTCCCGCTCAATTGGCGGCGGCAAATAGGGCTTTACAAAATGAGATTGGCGATCGCAAACAAGCTCAGGAAGCACTCTCGGAATTAATGCTAGAATTGGAAAAACGGGTTATTGAGAGGACGATCGCTTTAGAAGTTGCTAATGAACGTTTGCAACAGGAAAATCGCGATCGCTCTTTGGCTGAAAATTCATTGCGGCACTCGGAAGCTAAACTGCGAGAGCAGACTCAGCACTTAGAGAACGCTCTGCAACAACTTAAAGGCGCTCAAGCTCAACTCGTACAAACTGAAAAAATGTCCTCTTTGGGGCAAATGGTAGCTGGGGTTGCTCACGAAATAAATAACCCTGTCAACTTCATTTATGGCAATCTGATTCCGGCTGAGGAATACATTAAAGATATTGTGGCATTGATTAAGGCTTATCAAGTTTATTACCCCACTCCGGCGCCGGAAATTGCAGATAAGATTCACACTATAGAACTCGATTTTATTTTAAAAGACTTGCAAAAACTTTTTGGTTCGATCAAAATTGGAGCAGAGCGAATTAAGGAGATTGTTAAGTCTTTACGAACTTTCTCGCGGTTAGACGAAGCTGACATGAAAAAAGTAAATATCCATGAAGGTCTCGATAGCACTTTAATGATTTTGCAGCACCGCTTGAAAGAACAAGCAAACCGTCCTCCTATCCAAGTGATTAAAGAGTATGGAGATGTGCCAGCATTGCAATGCTACGCTGGGCAGCTTAACCAAGTATTTATGAATATTTGTTCTAATGCTATTGATGCTTTAGAACAGATTGTACAGCAGGGATATTCGACCAACGGCTATTGGGAAAATAATTTATCTGAAAACTTAGAAAACCCCCATTGCCCACTGCTAAAAATTCGCATCCGCACGCTTTTAGTTGATGGCAAGTGGGTGCAGATTCACATTGCTGATAATGGCAGTGGCATAGATTATGATGCGATCTCTAAAATTTACGATCCATTTTATACAACGAAACCTATTGGTGCTGGTACTGGGCTGGGTTTGGCGATTTCTTATCAAATTATTCAAGCCCATGAAGGTTATTTGCGCTGCACTTCCGAGGTTGGGAGAGGTACTGAGTTTATCATTGAAATTCCTTTGCGATCGCAATTTGGCGCTCGCCACCTAGTGCAGAAGCAAGCTGTTATGAACAAGCAGGGTTTAGGCGTTAATAAATAATGCTGAGTCCAGCTACAAATTTCGGTTTCGTTTATTTTTTGCCTAACTTAGGCATCATCAAATCCATATTATCTGCCAATAACAACTATTATGTGGGAAGCACTCAAAAATATCTTTTCCTCAACTCAGTATATGCCTCACGGTCATTGCTATCTTTGGCAAACGCCTTTAGTGTGGCTGCACGTAACTGGGGACTTTTTAATCGCGATCGCCTACTATTCAATTCCGGCGATGTTAATTTATTTTATCTTCAAGCGGCGCGATGTTCCTTTTTTAGGAATATTTGGTTTATTTGGTGCATTTATTATTCTGTGCGGCACGGGTCACTTGCTAGAAATTTGGACGTTGTGGCATTCCGCTTATTGGCTGTCGGGGATTGAAAAAGGAATTACTGCACTGGTTTCCTGCTTCACTGCCGCCTCAATGGTAACACTATTGCCCCAGTTTTTGTCTTTAAAAACCCCCCAAGAATTAGAGGCAATAAATCGCAAGTTGCAAAGTGAAATTGCGGTGCGTGAAGAGGCAGAATTAGCGTTGCGCTACGCTTATGATGACTTAGAAATTAAAGTTCAAGAACGCACGGCACAGTTGACAGAAATCAATGGTTATTTAGAAGCAGAAATTAGAGAAAGAATTGTCGCTGAATCTGCTTTGCGGGAACGAGAAACTAGGTTAACTGAACAACAAAATGGTTTGCTAGAATTAGCCAAAAATTCGAGTATCTACGAGGGAAATATCGGTGAGGCGTTGAGAGAAATTACCCAAATGGCAACTCGTACCCTGAATGTCGATCGGGCAAGTATTTGGTTTTATCAGGAAGATAAATCCGCAATGTGCTGTGCGGATCTTTACGAACTGACGCCCGATCAACACAGCGCCGGTGCAGAACTGAAAGTTGCTGAGTATCCTAGCTATTTCCAAGCTTTGAATACAGAACAGGTACTCGCAGCGGTTGATGCCAAAACCGATCAGCGAACCCTAGAATTTAGCGAATCTTATTTGAGGCCATTAAACATCTCGTCCATGCTAGATGTTCCTATTACCCATAAAGGGCAAATTGCGGGTGTAATTTGTTTAGAACATCTGGGAAGGACTAGGAATTGGACGCTCGACGAACAAAGCTTCGCTAGCTATGTGGCGCAGATCGCAGCTTTAGCAATGGAAGCTCGCGATCGCAAGCAAGCCGAGTTAAACTTGCGTTCTGTCACCGAACGTTTGCAATATTTGCTAGCGACTACCCCGGCGGTGATTTTTAGCTGCAAATTAGGGGGAAATTATGACGTAACGTTTGTCAGCGATAATATTGTTTCAATGATTGGTTACGAAGCCAGAGAATTTCTTGATGGTTCCCTTGATTGGCATAGCCTGGTTCATCCAGACGATCGAGAGATTGTTGATACTTCATTCGCTCAGATATTGGAAAAAGAATCGATTTCCTACGAATACCGCGAACGGCACAAAGACGGTGGTTATCGCTGGATATACGATGAGGTTAAGTTAGTCAAAGATGCTGCTGGTCTACCTGTGGAGTGCGTGGGTTATGGAGTAGATATTACTGCTCGCAAACAGGCGGAACTAGCCTTGCAGCAGCAAGTAAAAAGGGAGCGGCTCGTTAATTCCATTCAAGAGCGGATTCGTTCTTCTCTTAACCTAGAAGAAGTAATGAAAATGGCTGTTGAAGAAATTCGCCAGTTTTTGTCAACTGATAGAACAATTATTTACCGATTTAATCCAGATTGGAGTGGATTTATAGCCGTCGAATCGGTATCCGTCGGTACGATGCCGATTTTGGGAATTGACATTAATGACCCTTGTTTTCGAGAACACTACGTCTCTGTTTACGAGCAGGGACACCTGCGCGCGATCGACAATATTTATACAGCAGGTATTTCAGAGTGCCACATTAATTTACTGAGCGAGTTGGAAATTAAAGCTAACCTCGTGGTTCCCATTTTGCAAGGTAAAAAACTATGGGGGCTACTCATTGCTCATCACTGCCGCAGTCAAAGGCATTGGATCTCTTCTGAGATAGAATCTCTCAAGCAAATTTCCGTGCAGCTAGCAATTGCCATCCAGCAATCCACCCTTTTTGAACAAGCCAAAACAGAAATTGCCGATCGCAAATTAGCAGAAACAGCATTACAAAAAGCTGTTGTAGCTGCTGATACAGCTAACCGCGCCAAGAGCGAATTCCTTTCTTCTATGAGCCATGAATTGCGGACTCCGCTGAATGCCATTCTCGGATTTAGTCAGGTGATGGTGCGCGATTCATCTCTCAACAATCAACACCAGCAGCACCTAGAAATTATTAATCGCGCTGGCGAACACTTGCTTTCGCTAATTAATGACATTTTGGAAATGTCCAAAATTGAAGCGGGCCGAAGTCAGCTTAATGAAAGCAGTTTTAATTTAATGCGCTTGCTGAAAACCTTAGAAGAAATGTTTCGATTAAAAGCTAAATCTAAGAAATTGCAGCTAAATTTGGAAGTGGGTGACGGTGTACCGCACTTTGTTAGTGGAGATGAAGGTAAACTGCGGCAAATTTTGATTAATCTTGTAGGAAATGCGATCAAGTTTACAGAGATGGGTAGCGTTACTTTGCGAGTTAAAAAGAAGGTAGAAGAAAGTTTGGGCGCTGAAACCGCAGAGTTTTCGGACACACAAACAAAACTTGCCGACGCGGCTTCTGAACATTCCGAAAGCTTAGCGGTTGAAACCACAGCTATACAAAGAAAACCTGGATGGTGCACTGGTTTTAATCCCTCCGAAAGCTTGGGGGAATTTGATTGTGTAGATGCGAATGACATTCACCCGGAATTGTTACGCCTTCAGTTTGAAATTGAAGATACTGGCCTTGGCATTGCCCCTGAAGAGATGAATAAGTTATTTGAACCCTTTGAGCAAACAAAAACAGGTCAAAAGTCTCAACAGGGGACTGGATTAGGTTTACCAATTAGCCGCAAATTTGTACAAATGATGGGAGGAGATATTACTGTCAGCAGTACACCTGAGTTGGGAAGTAAGTTTGCATTTGATATTCAAATCAGCCTTGCCACTCCCACCGAGATTAAAATCCTTAAACCGCAGAAAAAAGTAATTGCTTTAGCACCGAATCAACCAGAATACCGGATTTTGGTTGTTGACGATCGCGCGGATAATTGCCTAGTCATAGAGAGATTATTGTCACCACTAGGCATCCTCGTGCGATCGGCTAGAGATGGTCAAGAAGCTATTGCTGTATGGGAGGATTGGCAACCGCACCTGATCTGGATGGATATGCAGATGCCTGTCATGGATGGCTATGAAGCCACAAGACAAATTAAAGCTCATCCTCTTGGAAAACAAACTGCAATAGTTGCTCTTACTGCTAGCGCTTTTGAAGAAGAACGACAAACTATTTTAGGAGCAGGCTGCGATGATTTCATGCGTAAACCTTTCGAGGCAAAGATATTATTTGCGAAAATGGAAGAACTTTTAGGAGTGCGTTACATTTACGAGGAATCTGTTGATGCACCACTAGACAATGAAAGCGAAATTAGCGGAGTGACTAGCAATCAATCTGTCGAGTTACAACTCAGTCAAATGCCTCTTGATTGGGTAGAACAGATATCTCATGCCGCTCATGAATGCTGCGATGAGAAAATTGTCAAGTTGATTGAGGAAATGCCTAGCCAGTTGGCTTTTTCCGCACAATATTTAACTACTTTGGTGCAGGATTTCCTATTTGACGATATTATAGAGATAGCACAATCAGCAGTTGCATCGAGGTAAAAATACCTCTTTTCAATCAATCTAATTGGAGGAAGTTTTTATATTTAAAAAAGACCTAAAGTTAAACCCATATAGCGTCTCGTTGCTATCTTCTTTTATGCGAGACAATCTCCTTTTATATTGTTTCGTTTTTGTTGAGGTAAACTTCTTAAGTGTTAATATCTTTTATTTTGAAAAACTACCGTGAGCGAGTGCATGGACAGCTATCAATATCCTACAATTCAAGCCAACATTTTAGTAGTTGATGATAAGCCCGATAATGTGCGGCTTTTATCTACAATATTGACCGAACAAGGGTATCAGGTTCGTAAAGCGCTGAACGGGCAAAGGGCGATCGCTACAGTGCAAGAGTTTCCGCCGACTCTAATTTTGCTGGACGTGATGATGCCAGAAATGAATGGATATGAGGTATGTGCAAAGTTGAAAGCTTCACCAAAAACCAGTTCCATTCCCGTGATTTTCTTAAGCGCCTTAGATGACGTTTTAGATAAGGTGAAAGCTTTTGATGTGGGAGCCGTTGACTATATTACTAAACCTTTTCAAGGTAAAGAAGTATTGGCACGAGTGGCGAATCAGTTAACAATTCAAAGTCAACAACAGTTACTTCAAGAGCAAACGAAGCAATTCCAAGAACTTGTCGAACGTTTGCAAAACGAAATTAAAGAGCGGCAGGGGGTGGAGCTAGCTTTACGGCTTGCTCAAACAAAGTCGGATCATTTATTGCTGAATATTTTACCAGCAGCGATTGTTGAAAATTTGAAAAAGGGCGAGGGTTCTCCGGCCCAGAGGTTTGATTCAGCAACAGTTCTTTTTGCCGATATTGTCGATTTTACGTCTATTGCTGCTAGAATGTTACCTTTAGAATTGGTAAATGTACTAAACCAGATTTTTTCAAGGTTTGACCAACTAACTGAAAAACACGGTTTGGAAAAAATTAAAACAATTGGAGATGCTTATATGGTAGCGGGGGGGTTGCCGGTGCCGAGGGCAGATCATGTAGAAGCGATCGCGAATATGGCCTTGGATATGCAGGAAGCGATCGCTGATTTTCAAACTGACAGAGGCGAACCATTTCAAATTCGGATTGGCATTCATACAGGGCCAGTAGTTGCGGGCGTAATTGGCACTAAAAAATTTAGCTATGACTTGTGGGGAGATACTGTTAATGTTGCTTCTCGGATGGAATGTCAAGGATTACCGGGATATATTCAAGTTACTACAGCTATTTACGAACTGTTAAAAGATCGGTATTTATTTGAGGAAAGAGGTGCGATCGCGGTTAAAGGAAAAGGAGAGATGATCGCCTATTGGTTAAAAGCTAAAAAAAATAATTCAGCGGTTGAAAGCGATGCTTGTCTAACGCAGTCCACTCCTACGGAACTAAGAGAGTACCCACATACCCCACTTCTTTAAGAAGTCGGGTATCTAACCTAGGAGCTATGGATGAACGTCGAGCTAATCCTTAAAAAATGAAAACAATTTGCAGTTGCCAATTTGTATTTTCCCGGACGATTTCAATGCGATCGATAAATTCTCGAAAGTAAAACCTGCGTTCTGATTCTGATAAATCGAGCCAAAATTGGGGAAGGGAAACTGTTTGGGCAATTTCTCGCAAATTTACTGGGGGTAGTTGCGCTAATTTGCTTTGCAGTTCGGCAATTTCGGTGCGGATTTTGTAGGCTCTAAACTCTGCCGTTTCCGTGTCTAATATGCCGCTGTCAATCAGGGCCCAAAGTTGCTCTATGATTTCTTGTTTCGATGCGATCGCCCTGACAATTCCTGCTTTCATTCCATTCATATTCGGCATTTGCAACCCAGCAACAGCATCGGGTAAATCCCGACAAATACCGGCGATGGTTAATTGCAATACTTCATCGTAGGAAATGCCGCTACATTTAGGCTGTTTTGGACAGTTAATCGGTCGCAAATAAAGGTATTCTTTTTCTTTGCGGTAGGAGGTGACTTTGGCAACTGTCATGGGCGATTTGCATTCTGCACAAATTGCTAAACCTGCGAGGGAACGTGGGGCGCTAGCGCTGCGAGGAGAAAGGCAGCGGTTGCGGCGCAGCAACCTGTCTATTTGGGCGGCTTCTTCTCTGGAAATAATCGGGACGTGGGTGTTAGAAATTACTTGGCCGTTTTGATATTCCAAATCGCCTCGGTAGGCGGGATTTGTCAGCCAGCGGCGGCCGGTACTTACAGAAATTTTTTTGTTGTATTTCTTGGCTAAATACCGCACGGAACCTCGCAAGGAACCGTAAATTAAAAAGTGTTCAAAAAAGTCTTTGACGGTGGGGGCGGTGGTTTTATCGATCGTATAACAATCTTTGCCGCGCCGGTAGCCGTAGGGAGCCTTACCCGGTGGCATCCGGGATTTGATGCGGTTGCGCGCGTGTCCTTTGCGAATACTCCGGCTGTGTTGGCTGCGCTGGATTTCTGCGAGGATTTGCAGCAAGTTTTTGCGGTTTCTTGGTTCTGTTTCTTCTTGGACAATGATTTCGACGCCGAGGTTTTCGAGTTGGGCGAGGTGCGAACACACTTGCTGCAATGTGTCGCCTAGTTCTTCAAACCGCTGAATTAACAGGTATTTGACTGGTTCTGTTTCGCAGTCTTTGAGGAGTTGTTGCAGTTGCTGTCGCCCTCCTAAGTCTTGATAGGTGCGATCGACTTCTTGGCCCCAATTTTCCGGTGCGGGTGCTGATTCCAGTAGCGGTTCGGTGTAAGAATAAGCGATGATTTTCATCTGTTACTCGCTGAGTTCGATGATGTTGCCGTCGGGATCTTGGGTAAATAATGCCGATCGACCTGACGCGCTCATTTGGAACGGGCAATTGTGAGCGATTAACTGCTGTTTTGCTGCCTCTAAGTTGACCACAGAAAATGCTAGATGTCGGTTGCGTCCCCATTTGGCATGGTCTACGGCATCTGGGATAATTGTTGCACCTAAAATTAGGTGGAGCTGGAAGTCGCCGATTTGATACCAGATTCCAGGAAATTTTAAGTCGCGATCGATTTTTTGCAGTTTTAGTACGGTGCTGTAAAAGTGTTGGGATTTTTCCAGGTTGGAGATGAGGATGGCGCTGTGGAGGGATTGAGTAATTTGCATTTTTGTTGGGATTTATGGTTTTTTTTTTACCGCTGATGCAGGCTGATGAACGCAGATTTTTTGATGTTGGTTGAGTTTTTGATATGATAACATTGTCCGTCGCTCTTAATATATCCATTATCAAGTCTTGTAACAAAAAACTGCCCGCTGGGAGTGTTTTTAACAATGGTTTCTCAAAAAAGTGCGATCGTCTCCAGAGCGGGCAAATTCCGTCTCCGCAATGTCTTGGTAGTTCCCTTTGTTCTGCAAATTTTGGCTGCTGTTGGCTGCGTTGGCTATCTCTCTTACAGAAACGGAGAGCAGATAGTCAACGATATTGTTAGTCAGTTGCGGCAGGAAGTGAGTGCGAGAGTTTACGAACGTGTTCAAACCTATCTGGAAGCTCCGCCACTGGTGAATCAGATCAATCAGGATGCTGTACCTTTGGGGGTGTTGAACTTTGACGATTTGGAGCAAGCTCGACCCTATTTTTGGAAACAAGTTCTGCAATTTAAGTCGATCGGTCACGCGGGAATTGCCAACGAAAAAGGTCAGTACCTGCGTGTGGGTTGGGTAAATCGGCTGGTTGGACTTGAACAACCTCAGCTTGCCCAGCAACTGATTCCGGGGGGTGGCGACTTGATATATTACAACCTTGACGATAATGGAAACCCGACCACAATCGAAAAAAACACGCCCAATTATGACGTTCGCACGCGCCCTTTTTACAGAGTAGCTGTTGAGAATAAACAGGCAGCTTGGAGTGAAGTTTATATTAATTTTGGCTACGGTACGCTGCAAATTAATGCGAGTCTACCCTATTATGATGCCGAAGGGAAACTAATTGGCGTGCTGACTTGCCAGATGGGACTAGATCAAATTCGCCAATTCCTGCAAACCTTAAGGGTGGGTAATTCCGGTCAAGTATTTATCATTGAACCCCAGGGTGAGTTAATAGCCACCTCGCTTAAAGAACAGCCTCTTTCGGTGGGAAAAGGCAAAGATACAAAGCGGCTCAAAGCACAGGAAAGCAGCAACCCCCTGATGCGTCAAAGTGTGATTTATCTGCTCGATAGCTTCAAGCGTTTGGAAGACATCGATCAAACTGTTCAACTTGACTTTTATCTGAACGGTGAGCGGCAATTTATCCAAGTTTCTCCGCTAACAGACAAGTATGGTCTCAATTGGCTGAGTGTAGTAGTAGTTCCTGAAGCGGACTTTATGGCGCAAATTTATGCTAACACTCGCCAGACCATTTTGCTGTGTATTGTGGCTCTCATTGTCTCTGTTGCAATGGGTATTTTCACCGCTAGCTGGATTACTCGCCCCCTAAACCAAATTGCTCAAGCTTCAGAATATCTAGCAGGTGGTGCTCTCAACCAGAACGTTGATTCCAGTCGGATTTGGGAAATTGAAACCTTAAGAAATTCCTTTAATAGCATGGCGAGACAACTGCAAGAATCCTTGGAAACGCTAGAAGATAAAGTCAAAGAACGTACCTCGGAACTCGCCACCGCCACTAAACAAATTGCCGCTCTCAACCAGCGTCTGAAAGCGGAAAACTTCCGCATGAGTTCCGAACTCGATATGCTCAAACAAATGCAGCAGTTGATTCTGCCAAAACCTGCTGAACTTGCAGCTATTGAAGATTTAGATATTGCCGGATTTATGGAACCAGCCTCGGAAGTAGGTGGTGATTACTACGACGTACTTTGTACTAACGGGGTTGTCACAATTTGCATTGGTGATGTCACCGGACACGGATTAGAAAGCGGCATTTTGATGGTGATGACTCAAGCTGCTGTCCGCACTCTTCAGGAAATGCAAGAATCCAACCCGGTGCGTTTTTTAGATACCCTCAACCGCACTATTTATAAAAATGTTCAGCGCATGAACTCCGACAAAAATATGACACTAGCTTTGCTCAACTATGCCGATCGCACAATTAGTATCAGCGGTCAACACGAGGAAACTCTTGTGGTCAGGAAAGGTGGTAAAATCCAGCGAATAGACACCATGAATTTAGGATTTCCGCTCGCCTTAGATGAGGATATTTCCCATTGGATTAGCCATGTTTTAGTAGACTTAGAGCCGGGGGACGGGGTGGTGCTTTACACTGACGGCATTCCCGAAGCTAGAAATATGCACAAAAAATTCTATGGTATTGAAAGACTCTGTGAAGTGGTTTCTCAAAACTGGCATTTGAGCGCCGAACAAATCAAGGAAGCCACCATCGCTGATTTGCGAAATTTTATTGGAAAACAAAAGGTTTTTGATGACATTACTTTGCTAGTATTGAAGCAACAGGGAAATATTGTGCATAATTTATGATTGACCGAAAGCATCCAGGATACAAGCCCCCGGATTCATTCCTTCGCAGACTCAGAACCCAGAAATAAAAGACCTGTATCCCATGAAACTTGCCCCCCGAATTTATCCGTGGGGTCAATCTAAAATCTAAAATCTAAAATCTAAAATCGATTGACTGTCGTCAACCAGGTTTCTACGAGGAATCTTGGATTTAGTGGTCAAGCATCGAAGCAGAAACAGGATTTCGAGTTCCACGTCTGTAAGTTCTAATACCTTACCGCGAGCGAATCAAACAATTTTGTGCTTCCCGATTCGGGAGTTTAAATTATGAAACCACAAATAAATTTAGCACCATCTAAATCTCCAGAAGAACTCTATACCCAGCTACAGGAGTTGAGCGAAAAACTTGAGGAAGTAGAGGATGAAAAAAATAGCTATGAAACGTTAGTAGAAATTATCACGCAACACTCCACGGATCTGGAAAACCAGATCCATCATAAAAACCGAGAGATGCAGACTTACATTGAGCAGGTAAAAAAGGTTATAGATGCAGCTATTGCTGTAAAAAATAATAGCTTTGAACCCCAGATATTGTCAGATGTGGCAGCGCGCAGTGATGCACTGGGAGAACTAGCACAGGTATTTTCGCATATGGTGCAAACGGTGAAAGCGCGGGAACAAGAATTAGAGAAACTTTTGCAGGCTTACGGACGTTTTGTTCCCGCTGAATTTCTCCAATTTCTCGGCAAGCAGAGCATTGTTGATTTCCAGCTTGGAGATCACGTGAGTAAAGAGATGGCAATTATGTTTTCCGATATGCGTTCCTTCACCACGATGGCGGAGCAAATGACTCCTCAAGAAAACTTTGACTTCATCAATAACTATTTACAGCAAGTTAGTCCCGAAATTCGTAAGCACAATGGTTTTATTGTCAAGTATATTGGAGATGGAGTCATGGCAGTTTTTCCTGATGGCGTGGATGATGCTATTCAGGCAGGAATTGTGAAATTGGAGCAGTTGCATAAATACAATCAAAGCCGTAAAATAAATGGGGATATACCGCTGAAGATTGGCATTGGTATCCATGTGGGTGATACGATGGTTGGGATTATTGGAGATGCGAATCGGATGCAAGCAGATGCGATCTCAGATCATGTCAATCTCACCGCTCGTCTGGAAGGTTTGACTAAGTATTATGGCGTATCTTTATTAATTTCTGGAGATGTGGTACAACGTTTGAGTCAACCCGAAAAGTATCATATCCGTTTTTTGGATCGGGCTATTGTCAAAGGTAGACAAGAAGCCATTACAGTTTGTGAGGTGTTAGATGTTGAAGTAGAACCAGTGCGATCGCTCAAAATTCAAACCTTGCCTATATTTGAGGAGGGACTCCAAGAATATTGTCAGGGAAATTTTGCTAATGCCATAGTTTGTTTTGAACAGATAGTAGCACTAAATCCAGATGACAAGCCCAGTCAACTTTACCTAAAACGCATCCAATCGCTGTTAAAAGATAGTATTCCTGCTAACTGGAATGGCGTGTGGAAATTCACCCAAAAGTGACATTAATACATCAATTGGAGGGATAAAAATCATGACATCTGGAAGCTTAAAAACAATGACCCAAATCTTTGGAGAATTCATTGAAGAATTTCCTCCTGAACACGACTCCCTAGAACTTACATTTACCCCCAGTTCTCGCCCTATCAAACAGCGCTGGCGCAACAACAGGCTTTCAGCTCATTTTGTAGCCGATTATTTGTCTAGCTTTCTACCGGTGGATGAGGAGGATGCTAGGAGCGAGAAACGGATAAAAGAAAGCAAAGGAGCTGTGAGCTACGTCGCCAACGAACTGTTAGAAAATGCGATTAAATTTAATAACGATGATACTCATTACAAGGTCAGATTTGGTATACATTTTATTGGTGAAACAGAGGTGACGGCGGTAATTTTTGCCAGTAATAGTGTCACTTCAGAAGGGGCGAGTAAGTTGAAGGAGTTTATTGAAGAAATTATGGATTCCGATCCCAATGAACTTTATTTGCAGCAGCTTGAAAAGAATGCGGAATCGGAAAGTGACACATCGGGATTGGGATTGCTGACGATGATTAATGACTATTCAGCTAAGATAGGTTGGAAATTCGAGGCTAGGCCAGATAGTGATACCATCATTGTTACGACTGTGGTTCAAATTAGCGTGTAGTTTCTAGCATTTAAATATTTACTCTCTTGTGCGATCGCACTATTTTAGTCAGGAAACAAAATCACAATGGGCATTCAAGAAATTCAAGGTGAAGATTACAGCATTCAGTACGATCCAGAATCAGTCACAGTCACTTTCCAAGGCGAACTGAGCCTGAGCGGCCCAGCAGAGTATGCACCAATAGCCGAATTATTAGATGAGGTCGCCAATGGCGAACCGCCTACTATTACCTTGAACCTAAAACAATTGGAATTTGTTAACAGTTCTGGTATCAGTATGCTGTCTAAATTTGTTATTAGCGTCCGAAAAAAGAAAACGATTCAACTTTTGGTATTGGGTTCAAATGATATTCCTTGGCAACAGAAATCTCTCAGAAATTTAGAAAAGCTGTTGCCAACTTTGAAGCTAGAATTAGCGTAGGATATGTGTAAATTTTAATTACAGTTAACACAGGCGGGACGCCCGTGCCACACATAGTTAACACAGGCGGGACGCCCGTGCCACACATAGTTAAAATAGATAAATTTGGAGGATTGGTAAATTGCTTAAGTTTGCTGGATCGGCAGTTCAATGATAAACTCGGTTCCCTTGCAGGGTTCCGACTCGCACCGAAGCGAGCCTCGGTGATTCTCTACTAAGATTTTGTAGACAATAGACAATCCTAAACCGGTACCTTTACCGATTTCCTTGGTGGTGAAAAACTGCTCGAACATTCGCTCTTTTATCTGTGGTGTCATTCCGGTTCCCGTGTCAGCAATCCGCACTCTCACGCGATCGGGGCCAGCTAATTCTGTGCTGATAAAAATTTTTAGCGCAGCATTGGGCTGATTTTGTGCTACCTCGTCCAAAGCATCGATCGCGTTGGTAATTAGATTCATAAATACTTGATTTAGCTGTCCTGAATAACACTCTACAGGAGGCAATTTTCCATATTTTTTAATTACTTGAATGTCGCGACGATCTATTTGAGAATTGAGACGGTTTCGCAAAATTAACACGGTGCTGTCAATGCTGTCGTGCAAGTCGCACATGGTCATGTTAGTGTTATCGGTTCGCGAAAAATTGCCCATAGATTTGACAATTTCGCGAATGCGATTGGAACCCATTTGCATGGAAGACATAACTTTAGGCAAGTCTTCAACTAGAAAATCAAGATCTATCTCTGCGATTTTAGCTGTGATTTCGGGACAGGGATTTGGACAGTATTCTCGATAGAGGCGCAGCAGGTGTAGCAAATCTTGAGTATAAATTTCCGCATGGCTCAAGTTGCCGTAAATAAAACTAACTGGGTTATTAATTTCGTGGACGATACTAGCCATTAGCGCCCCCAGCGAAGACATTTTTTCGCTGTGGAGGAGTTGAGCTTGAGTTTGTTTTAGTTCGCAAAGTGCGCGATCGAGCTGGGCTGCTTGAGCTTCCGCTTTCGAGGTAGCAGCACAACTTTCTTGATAAAGTTCTACCTGTTTAAGGTCGATTTCAAATTGTTCGATTTCGCTTTCTTGCTGGTATTGACTCACTACGGCATCGAAAGCTTCTAGCAAGTCGCCGCCCGCTGCTTCGACAATGTACAGCAGGTGGGGATTTTCCAGCCTGAGTTCGGCATCAGGAACTTGCACCAAGGCTTTTATTCGATCGATATATGCGCGTACTTGTTTGTCTAAATACAGTGGTGGCTCAAAATACATGGCCTTGACGGTGGCTGAAGGGGGACTCAATAAGTTGAGGCTGCTGCTAGTATTAATTAAGTCGCGGTGGGATTTTTCCATAAGCTCGATCGCCTCTAACAAATTCCCCCGCAGTTTGGCTCTTTCTACGCCATTCTGAGAGCCAACTAACCTCATGCAAAAAAAAGCCGTTCGTTGGGAAAGCATTCGCTGGCGGCCGCTGATGTTAATTACCGCAGCACTAATTTTTCTGGCTGTCGTAATTTCTTCCAGATTAAAGTAGTTGCTCAGTGCTGCCATTGGTAATACCCCCGACTCCACTAAATGTCTGTAGCTCCTGCTGACACAAGATTTAAGAGCCATAAAAAAAATTGTACAATACACTAATCAATATATTCTGTATTTCCTAATAAAGTAGTATACTAAAACACAATTATTTTCCATTTGTGGCTTATCACAATTTTTATGATTCGGCTTCTTGCACAGTTTTTCTTAATTATTCAAAAATTCACAAGTCAACTTCGCCATAATTGGAGCTTGAGTTTGCGGCAACCCGTGAGTGGCATTGGGAATAATTGCTAACTCTGCCCCCGGTATCTTGTTAGCCTAGGTTTCACAGTGCCATAGAGGAATTGTTTCGTCACTATCTGCTGCGATAACTAAGGTAGGAATTTGCAATTTGTGAATTTCTTTTTCTACTGTATCAACTGCATCTTCTGGCTGCATCCGACTCATTAAAAATGACCTTGCTACTGGTTGAGACATTAACTCCCTG
This sequence comes from Microcoleus sp. B4-C1, assembly GCF_036705285.1. Taxonomy (NCBI): domain Bacteria; kingdom Bacillati; phylum Cyanobacteriota; class Cyanophyceae; order Oscillatoriales; family Microcoleaceae; genus Microcoleus; species Microcoleus sp. B4-C1. Next base: position 21,651 of record NZ_JAUBUC010000092.1, read on the forward strand.
CGCCACCAGGAAATTTGCTGTTATTTCTCACTTTTTCCCGCTAAACTCGCAAAAGGTTTTGCCAACTGCAAGGCCCAATCAACAACTGGAGTTTCCCACAATAGCGGCCGCAAAGCATCGTATTGACCGCAAAAACTGTCGTCCCGAATTCCGGCTGGTGCTGCTAACACTAAACTGCTCACAGAATTAGGATATTTGAGGGAATATGCAGATGCTACCCAACCGCCAAAAGAATGTCCGATGATGCAGCAAGGTTCGATATTTAGTTGTTCTACAACTTGCCGCACAAAAGCAAATTCTACAGCTACGTCGTAGCGGATTTCTGGTTTGCTGGATTCTCCAAAACCTAGCATATCTAAACTGATGCACCGAAACTGAGATTGCAATAACTCAATTAACGGCAGCCAGCAAGTCTTTTCTCCTAAGACACTCTGCAGCATCAATAAGAGTCTGCCGCACCCGATGTCGAGGTAGGCGGCTGTTTGGGTGGTGCTATTGACAAATGTAGTTAATGTGTGCGTTTGTCCTCCAAGTGCTTGAGACTGCATGGCGATCGACTCGTAAGAGGTAATATCTCTTTGTAAAGAAGAGTAACAAAAAAGCAGTCGAAAGGTTAAACTTCATTACGGAGTACACAGTTAGAAATAGACCATGATATTGTCTATGATTATTAGAAAATACTACAAACCCAAAGCAGGAGAACACTTTGAACTCTACTTTAAGACAGTACCCGGCTTGCTCTCTTCGCGAAGATGTCAGTGAGTACGTAGCACACCTACAGCTTCACATGACTTTACAAGCTCGCAACTTGCTCCCTACCATTACCACCGCTAAGGATAGTCGCGAACAACTGTTGCAGCAGACTCAGGCTCATTTTGAGAAACGTGTTTCTCGACAAGCTATTTAAACAAATTTTCGGTTTCCCCAATTTACGATCGCCCGCGATCGAACTTTCCGACATTTCAGCATCCCAGAAACCCGGTAGCCTCAACAATACCGGGTTTCTTTTCGGCTAATTATGCAGGGGGCCAGGTTTTGGGTAATATGCGTTGGGTATGCTTTAAATTTAATGTCTATGCGAATTCCGATTATTGCATTTTTGACTTTGGCTGGGCTGGCTGGCGGCGAATTGGCAGCCGGGGCGATCGATCCGAGTGCCGCACCGACTGAGGCCCAGTTTAGAGAGGGAACCGCAGAGGCGCAGAGGGCGCACAGGGAGGAGGATGAGGTCATTGGTGATAACTTAACGTTAAACCCACCGTCTCTCTTGTTTGTAGCGAAGTCTAGATCCCCCCTAACCCCCCTTAATAAGGGGGGGACAAGAAATATGCTCAAAGTGGGTCTTCTTAAGGGGGATTTAGGGGGATCTAGACTAGATGAGAAGCGACATTTGTTATCGGTTCCAGTCTTAAATAGTCACCAATCGGATGAAGTGAACCCAACTGTGCGGGATTTGCCGGCATCCGATGAGCTCGCAGCTTCTCCAGAAGTACCCGCGACGCAGCTATCCCCTAGGGAATCGCTATCTCTAAAGTCCAGCCACAATAAAGATTTTACATCTCTGTTAAAAACTCCGGCGACGATCGCGACCAACGCTGAAATCCCCGAAGCAGTAAACAGCAACGCCAGACAGCTAGGCGGTACTCTACAAATCAGTCAAGCGGGCAATGCTGAAGGCGTTTACGTTGCTGAGGTGAAAATTCGCTTTGTCAATTCCAGAGGCGAAGCTGTTGATAGAAAAGGGAATCGAATTGAGGGCAGAATTTCGGAAGATTTTATCCGAGGTGAGCTCAAACTCAAGGCGGGGGATAACTACAGCCGGGAAGTTGTACGATCGGATTTACAGCAGTTGCAGCAATTGGGATTGTTTGAGAAAGTTACGGTTTCGATCGAAGAAGTTGGCACGGATGTTAATGTAATTTACAACGTTCAAGAGCGATCGGCTCGCTCTTTTAGCGTGAGTGCCAGTCTTAGTGATGATGTTGGCCTTGCTGTTCCTCTTTCCTATACCGATCGAACTTTCGGAACAACCCCACAGCGGCTGGCGGTGGATCTTCAGCCCAGCCTCCGAGGTATCCAGTACGATGTCCAGTTTGTCAGCCCTTACCTTGCCGCCGAAGACCGTTTGGGATACAGTGTGAGAGCTTTTGGCGATCGCAGAATATCGGAAATTTTCAACAAAGATATTGATTTGCCCAACGGGAACCGAGTTCGGGAAATTCGGGTGGGGGGAAATCTCAGGTTTACCAGACCTTTGGGCGATTGGCAATCGACTTTGGGACTGAATTATACAAATATCAGTACGCGCGATCGCAACTTAAATATTGCCCGTCGCGACGAACTCGGCAATCCTCTCACATTCAGCGGCAGCGGCGTTGACGAGTTATACACTGTTTCTTTTGGTGCGATGCTCGATCGGCGCGACAATCCCTTCAACCCCACCAGCGGCTCGATTCTCAGCCTCAGCACCGAGCAGTCGATACCTCTGGGACGAGGTAACATTGTGAGTAACAGGCTGTTAGCAAATTATATACACTATGTACCAGTAACTTTGTTCGGCATCAGCGAGTCCGAAGCCTTGCCCGAAATGCTGGCTTTTAACTTACAAGCGGGTACGGTAATCGGGGATTTGCCACCAGCGGAAGCTTTTCGCCTGGGCGGCCGCAATTCAGTGCGGGGTTACGATAGCGGGGATATTGGCAGTGGCCGGAGTTATTTTTTAGCTTCCGGCGAATATCGGTTTCCTGTGGGTCAGGATGTTGGCGGCGTGATATTTGTTGATTTTGCGTCGGATTTGGGAACGGGAGATAGTGTACTCGGAAAACCGGCGGTAGTCAGGGACAAACCGGGGACTGGGGCGGGTGTTGGGCTGGGTGTGAGGGTGCGATCGTCCTTTGGATTAATTCGCTTAGATATGGCTGTTAGCGACTCCGGCGACCTCAAACTTATACTCGGTACAAAGCAGCGATTTTAAATTAGTCATCAGTCGCGAGTTAACTGTAGATACTGTCTTGAACTGTCAAGGGGTAGCGAGTAAATAATTGGGGTCGAAAGGCTTTTGGGACTTTAAAATTCC
>NZ_JAUBUC010000093.1:0-24579 GCF_036705285.1 Microcoleus sp. B4-C1
GCGTCCCGCCCGTCTTTTTTGGACGGGCGGGACGCCCATCCCACTTTCCTTGTGGAAGTTATTTAATTCTCATTCCTAATCACTCTCTTCCAAAAAGGTTTGTACTCGACCGTTCGGTCGCAAAACAACTCGAATTTTAGGGTTTTTTCCATTAGAAACAGCAGAAACAAACGGCTCGCCGGCTAATGGCATATTAGTTTGCTCGATATAATCTGCTGCTGCTTTTCCCATCGGCATAATACTTTCAACTGACCCATTTTCATCGATCAGCACGCTGTATTCCAAAGTTTGTTCCATTCCTTCTGGAGGCTTCCAACGTTCCTCAAAGTAAGTTCTAGCTTCTGAAACTTGAGGAATTGTATCAAATAAAGTGTGGTTTTTTCTGCTTGCCGCCACCTGGTTGTCGTCCTCAGACTCGGCACTCGGTTGAGCGTCCTCAAGGGCTGGGAGTTCGGTACTGGCGGGGGGGACAATCGGCTCGATGGGGCTGGGGAAGGTTTGCGGCGGGGGAACGGGAAATCGGGAAGCAGACAGGGAGGGCGGCAGGGGGGGAGGTACGGCGGGAGCTAGTCTCGGCGGTAGGGGGGGCAGCACGTAGGGTACTGGTGCGGGTGCTTGGGGGACGGAAATGGGCGGTTCTTCGGGGGCGGGAATAGTGATAGTTGACCCTTGAGGGAAAGCTGGGGCGCTCTGTGGGGCGCTGGCTGTGCTGCCGTTGGCGGGAAATAGCAGGGGTGGCTGCTGGATAGGGCTGGGTCTGTTGGTGGCTGGAGTTGGCGCGAGGGCGAGGGGGGGCAAGCTGGGGCTGGGGGAGGCAGCGGTGTTGATAGGCGGGGGCGGCAGCGGTGGTAAAGCGGGTGTGGCTGCGGGTGTTGGTGCTGGGGGTGTCGGTAGGGCGGGAACAGGACTGGGGGATGCGCCTGCTGCTAGCTGGGGGTTTCCTGGAGCGGTGCTCAATTGTGGATTGGTGGGGGCTGTGGCGGGGGCTGAGGCGGTTTGCGGGGAGGTGGCGGTTCGATCGAGCATTTTGATAGTTCCTGTCGTCAGACCGGCGCCCGCGACCAGCAATGCTGCCACCTTAAGCCAGGGTGAGGACAGTGGCCGTCGGGACTCGCGGTTGAGGTTGGGAAGCGCCATCACTTCGGCGGCGCAGTCATCTAGTGCTGTGGCCAAGTCAAACAGTTGCAGGGTGCTCAAGGGAACTACTGGCCCGGATTCTGCGGCGCTCAAAGAGCCTAAAAACAAGTTATGGGCAAGCAAGCCGCGGGGTTCTAAGCGGGGGGGAACCGGAAGGTAGGCTGTGTTTGGGGCGGAGGTTGCTAGTTCGGAAGTGTTGACGGCTCGATCGAATATAAGGGCATTACTGCCGACTTCTGGCGTGTCTGGGCCTGCTGCGGTACCATCGGTTTGAGAGTTGAGGTTGCTTTCCCAATCGCGGGATGCGCCGAGCAAGTTTTGGACGTAGTTGCTGACAGCTTCGTGGAGGGTTTCGAGTTGAATTCGATCGCCCCTGAGAGTAACGTGTTCGGTATCTGGCAGCCTGGGGTCGTCGAGTCGCAGCTCAAAACTTAAAGATTTAAACACCGGTTGGCCCGCCCAGCGAGATAGAGGCGAACTTTTGGCTGTAATTTCCAGCGTGCAAGTGGGGGGCGTGTACCGTTTGAGAACCATGGCGAAGAAGGAAGAAGGAAGAGGGAAGAAGGAAGAGGGAATAACTATGTTTTATCTGATATTTGGCAGTATTCTCAACAAGCTTTTTTAGCAACAGGCAAGATGCCTGTTCCACAACAAATAAATTTTTTGGTGGAACAGGCATCTTGCCTGTTCCCGATGTTTGTCATTCTCGTTCCCATGATGCTTAGCTTAATTCTTAGCACGGTCTAGAAGAGCCAGCCAGAGGCGGCGGTGGCCGCCGGGACTGCTGTAAAACAGCAAATCGATCAGGAGTTTGAGGGCCAAATCAGTCAACTCTCGGGCCGATAAATTTTCTCCATCTTCCATGCGCGAGCCATAAGTGTTGCTGAACCTGTCAATATAATCTCCCAGCAAAGCGATGGTGTGAGGTTCGCGGTTTTGTTCTGCCATTTGTTCGAGCAAAGCAACAGCGCGGCGGATTAAAGCTTGGTGCTGTTTTGCCAAATGACAGCTTATCAAAACGAGCGATCGAGCTTCCTCCACATCTAGTTTTTTGCGCCCTCCGTGGCCTTTCCGCAGCGGGTTAGATTGGCGCAGCCGCCACAAAGCTACCCGATCGGCTACCATTGGCTCTAAATTCAGTTCGGCTGCTACCTTGAGCATCGCCTCTGAGCCAATTTCTGCCAGCGCTTCTAGGGCTAACAGCACTAAATCCAGTTGGGCTTTAATGTTGTCCAACTGGGTAGGTTCTGGTGCTTTTTGGGTCAATTCTGCCCAGTTGGGAGATGGGCCCGTTTCGTTTGTGGGAGCGGAGGGCTTTACGGTCGAGCGCATGGCTTCAGCACGGGAAATTAAGACAGGTTGAGGCAGGATATCAAACAGTATGCAGTGATGAAAGCTTTACGGCCCGGCAACAGCACATCTGTTAATTTGTCTCCATAGCTCGTTGCTTTGATTCCGGCAATCCTAACTGCTGGACGGAGTTGCGGGTGAAAAGTTGCGGTTTCAAGTTCGATCGATCGCAATCCGCAAAACCCAGAGATTTTTACTTCTAACCATCCTACGCCACACAGTGACCGAAATCAAATCAGTGCTTTGAAACTATCGGGGCTTATATCGCTCCTAGCGAGAGCGAGTGCGAGTGCTACTTATAGTCTGTCGCTACTTATAGTCTGTCAGATTATAGTTGTCATTGCTTCATCTGGCGCCATCTATGGATATTACGGAGCAATTTGGTAAAAAAGTTAGACATTTCCGAAAGCTCAGAAATCTTTCCCAAGATCAGCTTGCAGAACTATCTGAATTACATCGCACCTATATTGGTTCAGTTGAACGAGGTGAAAGGAATATAACGCTACTTAATGCCAGCAAAATAGCCAAGGCATTATCCGTTAGTCTAGCCGATCTGGTAATTGATGATGACTGAAAGAAGACTAGAGCAAATTTTAGCAAGATACCAAAACTCATTTACCGATAAAATTTATGCAGAAGAGAATGAAGAACACGATATTTTAATGGATGTGTTTGGTATTTCTCCTATAATTAAAAAAGAAAATAGGCAATATTGGGGACGTGAGTTAGGTATGTGTTGGCAATTGTTAGTTACTGAAACGTGTAAAACATATTGCAGTAGCTTTCAGCCAGCATTTAAAGTTGGAAGCGATGAGCCGTGCGATCTGATTGTTGATGGGTACGCAATAGATACAAAATATCGTATTGGCTCAGGAGATTCTGGAACACTGCAAAAGTTCAAATCTTATGGCCCACTACTTCGTACTTATAATTACGAACCCGTATTTTTAATTCTTAGAAAAGATAATTTGCCCGCAGCTATTACAGCGTGCCAAGTAGGCACTTGGAAAGTTTACACTGGGGACGATTCGTTTGAGTTCATAAAAACAATAAGCGGGTTTGATTTAAAGTCATTTCTTATTGAAAAAGTGGGAGAATTCCCTGTATACCGCTGAAACTATCAAGGCGCTTGTTGATAATCTCTATGTAGTCAGGTACTATTTCAATGCCAACATACCTAATGCCAAATTCTTGCGCCGCCAGCAATGTGGTTCCAGATCCTGCGAAAGGATCGATTAGAATAGAATTTTCCAAACGCGGTACAAATATTTCGACCAGTTGTCTCATTAGAGCGATTGGTTTAACTGTGCAATGGACGTTAAACTCCTCGGTTTTCTCACGCTGTATACCTTCTAAAATATTTGACTGAAAACCACCAAACTGATCTTTAGTATAAAATAGACCAGTACCATACTCCTGTAGAGTTTCCAAGTAATTATTGACCAGTGGTTTTTGAAGTACGCAGATTGCTTCCCATTCATTCCTCAGACAACTGTGCCAACCATCCCATTTTTCAGAATTTTCATATCCTTTCTTCTCTAACTGTTGTTTGATATTGACACCTTTAGGGATACCACTGGATCTTTTATAAACAAGAATATCTCTCGCATAGAAACCAGCACTTTCAAGTGCTACTTGTACGTGAGCAACCGTTCGTGTGCTGTTGAAAACTAAAACTGTCGCACCCGGTTTGCAGATCCGAAAAAGCTGCTCACCCCACTCAAAGCACCACTTTTCATAATCCAGAGTGTTGTTACGATTCCTTTGATACCATTTTTTGTTTCTGACTCCACCTGCTAAACCACTGCCATAGGGAATGTTTTTAACAAGGGTTTTATTTCCCTTGCCATTGACTCTTTCAATACGCCTTTGAATTTCTGAGTCATCCCATTTATGACCAATAAATTCATAATTATAAGGTGGGTCAGTGATACACGCAGAAATATAATTTTCTGGCAATGTCTTCATCACTTCACGACAGTCGCCAACCAAAACTTCATTTGAGGGAGTTTTTTTCATTAGTAAGGCAGTTACTAAAGTGGTAAATCAACTCTTAATTATGCCACATTTGCAGTCTAGTATCCATTCCGGTTGCATCAGTATGATATGTTCGTTGCGACTTATTTTGCTGCAGACAACTATATAATTACGAGTCAACCGGAAATGCGTAAATCCTGACTATTTCAAATAAACCACCGTCACACCTCCACCCCCTTCTTTTTGACTGGCGAGTTCAAAGCGGGAAACCTGCGGGTGATTCGCGAGGAACTCGTGAACCCCGCGCCGCAACTGTCCCGTACCTTTGCCGTGAATTATCCACAGGACTCCGTATTCCACGGCTTTGGAAAGAGCTCTGTCTATTTCGATTTCTGCGTCTGAGACTCTGGCACCCCGCAGGTCGATCGAATTATTAGCAGTGCGAATGGCGATTTCGGGATTGGGTTTTGCAGGTTCCGCCGCTGCTTGCTTAGCTTTCGCCGTAGCGAGTGCTTGTGCTTGGGCTGCTACCTTGGCTAATTGAGCTTTAGTTTCGGGTTTTTGACCGTCTAGGGATTCAATTTCTCCTAGTTTGACAGTCATTTTCATAATCCCAAACCGAACGCTCAACTCTTCGTTAGCATCGGGGCCGCTGAGGACTTCGGCGGTTTGGCCCAAGCTGGGAATGCGGATGCGATCGCCCACTTTCGGCATAAAACTCGGTTTGGGTTTAGCCGGTTGCTGTCGAGAAGGCAGGTGTTTTTGGGAAATTTGATTTAAGGTTTCTGTCGCTTGTTGGGCATTTTGAGCCGTCTGATTGCCCGACTGCAAGCGACGAATGATTTGAGCAATTTCTGATTTTGCCGACCCTATCGCCTCATTTACAGCCACTTCCTGAGCTATTTTTAGTTCTCGCTCCCGCTCTTGCAAAGCGGCTGCTTTTTGAGAAACTTCTCTGTGCAGTTTTTCGGTTTGGTGTAGCAGTTGAGTTGCTTCTCTGGCCTTGGTTTCCTGTTTCCGGCGCTGTGCTTCGAGTCCAGCAATCACTTGATTAACATCTTGAGACGCTCCCCCGACATAGGTTTGAGCTTCTTCGACTATGGATGCTAGCAAACCGAGTCTTTTGGCAATGGTGAGGGCGTTGGAACGTCCGGGAATTCCCCACAGCAAGCGATAGGTTGGCTGCATGGAATTGTCGTCAAATTCTACTGAGGCATTTTCAAAGCGGGAGTCTTGATATTTGAGGGCTTTGAGTTCCCCAAAGTGGGTAGTTGCAACTGTTAATAGGGAATGTTGGGCGAGATATTGCAACAGGGCGATCGCCAATGCACTGCCTTCTGAGGGGTCTGTCCCCGCTCCTACTTCGTCTAACAAAACTAAAGATTTGGGAATTGGTAATTGGTAATTTGGATTTGGGATTTGGGGTTGAGGAATTTTTAATTTAGGTTTGAGAATTGGGAGAGCAGAAACTGTGCTCTGTGTATCTATGACTTCTTCGTCTTGCTGTTGGGAATTAGTAATTGGAAGGTTGGAATTTTCTTCCCCTTCAGCCTGCGATTTATTGTGTAAAACTTCTAAAATGCGGCTGATGCGGCGGATATGGCCGGAGAAAGTAGACAAACTTTGCTGCAAAGATTGTTCGTCACCAATATCAGCCAAAATATTGTCGAACCAAGGCAATTCTACGGGTTCGCGGGCGGCAACAAACATTCCTGCTTTCGCCATTAAAGCTGCCAATCCCAAGGTTTTGAGGGTGACAGTTTTGCCGCCCGTGTTGGGGCCAGTGATGGCGACGACGCGGATGTGCGGCCCGATCGTTAAATCGACCGGCACGACTGGAAAGCCTTGCTCGTGCTGTTGCTGCCAAACTAATAAAGGATGGCGCAACTGGCGCAGGGTAATTTGCGATCGCAAGTTGCGAATTAATAATTGACTGTTTTCTGAGTTTTCCTCCTCTTCTTTTTCCTCATCTTCTTTTTCGGGATTTTTTGGTGCTAATTCAGGTTCTCCCAATTCGATAAATTTCGGCGGATTTGCTTGCAACCAAAAACTATAACGCGCTTTAGCCGCCGCTAAATCTAAAGTTGTAACTACCACCACCAATCTGTCTAAATCGGGTTTTACTGCTGCGACTTGCTCGGTGAGGGCGCGGCGAACTGCTTCTTCTTCGGCTTGTTCTTGCCTGAGAAACTGCCGCATTTGGTTGTTAAGATTGACTGTGCTGTGGGGTTCTACGTACAGTGTCGCGCCGCTGGCCGAGGAGTCGTGAACGATGCCCGGTATGGCATCTTTTTGGGGAGCTTTAACGGGAATGACAAAGCGTCCGCTTCTTTGGGTAATTAGCTGTTCTTGTACTGCGTTGGATTGGCGCTGCAAAATCCCCTGCAATATTTGATAAATGCGATCGCGCAACTGTCGCATTTGAACTCTAATTCCTGCTAATTTAGGAGTTGCTCTGTCTGCTACTTGAGCGCGATCGTCTATACAGCGATGGATTTCTTGCTCTAGTTCGGGATACGTCCGCAATTGGGCTGCTAGTTCTTTGAGCGTCGGCACATCTGCCTGAGAGTCAATTATCCGGCGCAATTGCCTTGCTCCGGCGAGGGTAGTAGCAATTGCCAGCAATTCTTCGCCGCTGAGCAAACCTTGGAGTTCGGCTCGCTGCAGAGAAGTGCCGATGTCTTGGATTCCTTCAAAACTCAAAGCACCGCCAGCGCGGCTCTCTAACTGATAAGTTTCCTGAGTTTGGGCGAGGAGTTCGGCTGTTTGAGCTTGAGTTGCCGGGATTGCGAGGTCGAGGGCGGCGGCGACGCCGAGTTTGGTGGCCGCGAAGGTAGCCAAGTGCTGACACAGGCGCGGCCATTCTAATAGTTCTAGTGTTTCGGCTTGAATCAAAGTTGAGGTGGTGTTGGTAATTGGCATTCTCAGGCGCTGACCGAGAAGGTGAATTTAACGATACTATTAATTGATTTTAAAGTTTTTTATTGTTTCCTGGCGCAATTTGAGAAAGTATCTGCGATCGCCCTCAGCAGTCTTTCGGCAGAAAGCTCTGATGTAACATTAATTACGAAGGAGAAAATTTGCATTTTTGCATTGCCCGTCTAAAATTATACCTTCTCGTGATACCAGTCCCCAAAAGATATGCAACTGTAGGCAAGCTCCCAACTATTATTATACGGTAAGTTATTCCCAATTTTTTACTTTAAAACATAAAATCTAAAATGGTATGGGCTATTTTGGGTTTTGAGGGAGCGGGCATGGGCTGTTTTTTGATGTAATTGAACTATTTTGGAATTTTAAATCTGTCAGCGCAATTCTGGCGGTTGTATCCTAAAAAGTAATTTGTGGAGGTGGTAGAAGTATGGCAAAGATTCTGGCGATCATCGCGGATACTGTGACTTTTCAAGTTGTGAAAGAGTTACTCAGCCAAGAGGGACATCAGGTGAGAGTCGTTTCCGACGACAAGGAGGGTTTAGACTTGGCGAAGGAATTGTCCCCCGATGCGATAATTTGCGACGGGACTTCGCCTCAAATCAACTTTTTGGAGGTGTGCCGGCTGGTGAAAGCCGAGCGAGAATTGGCGGCAGCCTATTTTATTCTGCTGACAACACCGGAGCAATTTGATGAAGTTCAAGCATTGGATGCGCCCTTTGACGATTTTCTGTTTAAACCGATAGTTAAGCAGGAATTATTGGCGCGGGTGCGCGCGTCTAAGCGATCGCGCGAGTTGAGGGCGCGGTTGGAGTTAACCCAGCAAGAATTGGATCTGTCGCGCGATCGAATGCTGCAAAATGAAAAAATGTCTAGTTTGGGCGAATTGGTGTCTGGGATAGCCCACGAAATTAACAACCCCATTACTTTTATTTACAGCAATCTAACTCACGTCCAAAGCTACGCAACCGATTTAATTGAACTCCTGCGATTGTATCAAAAAGAGCTAGTCAATCCCGGAGCGGAAATTCTGCAAAAGCAGCAAGATATGGATGTGGAATTCGTACTCGACGATTTATTAAAAATTGTGAGTTCCATGCGTACCGGGAGCGATCGCATCCGCCAAATAATCTTGTCGCTACAGGATTTTTCCCGCAGCGATCGATCGGGCTGGCAGTTATTTGATGTTTCCGACGGTTTAGAAAATACTCTGTTGTTGTTGCAGCACCGCTTGCCGGCTCGCGAGGGAAGGCGAGACATCAAGGTGATCAAACAATTCGGCAATTTGCCACAGATTGAGTGTTATGCAGGTCTGCTCAATCAAGCTTTTCTGAATATCATCAATCACGCGATCGATGCTTTGGAAGAGTCGGCTCAAGAGTTGGAGGAGTTGGAATCAATCAAATTTAAGCCCGTGATTTTGATTACCACTCAGGTAGTCGATGCTCAGCGAATTTCGATTGAGATTGCTGATAACGACATCGCACATAGCAAAGATACCACAGCCGAAATTTCCGATCCATTTTTGGGATCACAACCTGCGGAACCACCCATATCATCGGGACTTGCTCTCAGCTATCGGATAATTGTAGAGCAGCACAAAGGAGAGTTCAAGTGTTTTTCCGAACCGGGTAAAGGCACTAAAATTCAGATAGAGATTCCGCTGCGTCACAGTTAATTAGGAATGAGAATTAAATAACTTACAATGCGTGATGGTTCTTGTGGGATGGGCCTGAAAGCCCGTCCAGAAAGGGCTGGCTAAGAGTGCCCAACCCCTACTCCCCACAAACTTGTGTAAATTATTTAATTCGCGATCCTTAATAGTATTTACGGTTGGTGGGGGCGGATTTTTGAGATTGTTGGTTTTAGCCTGAGATTATGGTGAATCCGCCCCTACAATGACTGCCTTTTTTTTTAATGTAAAATTTTGTAGAGGGAATGGCAGAAGTTATCGAGAAGAGACTTGAGTTGATCTTCAAGAGATTTGAAGGAGAGAGGAAGAGAATAGAAATATGAATAATTCCACGGAGAGGGGCAACCACGGGGGGTTGCCCCTACAAAACACGGTTATGTAGATGTTGTGTGTCTAGGAGTGGAATAACTAAAGGGAGACTTGCGCGCCTTGAGTATCGAGGCCGATCGCCCTTACATCAGCCTTTACCCCAAATTCCCCCCAAGCAGCCGCCATCCCTTTCTCAACCGCCTCAGCGTTACCCACATCCGTTAAAGCCAAAAGCGTCGGCCCCGCACCGCTAATTACCATCCCACAAGCCCCTGCATTCAGGGCAGCTTGTTGCACCGCTTCATATCCCTTAATCAGAGATTGGCGGTAAGGCTGGTGAATTTTGTCTTGGAGGGCGCAGCGCAGCCAGTTTTCATTGCCAGTTTCCAAAGCCCGCACCAGCAAACCGAGGTGTGCAGCATTAAAAATCGCGTCAGCCCGACTGTAATCTGCTGGCAAAACTTTGCGGGCTTCGGCTGTAGAAAGTTCAAAATCGGGGATGGCTACCACGGGCACAATATTTGGATGCCAGGGAATATCGCAAATCTCCCAGGAACCCCCCCCCTGCCCCCCCTTGCTAAGGGGGGGTGATGGTAGAATTTCCGCATCTAAATCTAAGGGTGATTGTTCTGTTAGCCCCGCTTCACGGAGGGGGAATTCTTCTCTTAGCCCCCCCTTACTAAGGGGGGGTTGGGGGGGTGGATTGCTAGCAGCGAGGCGACAACCTCCCAGTAAAGCGGGGACAACGTTGTCGGGATGGCCTTCAAGTTCGATCGCCAATTGCATCACTTCCACCTGACTCAAAGGCGCACCGGCTAACTCATTTGCACCGACTAACCCACCGATAATAGCTGTGGCGGAACTTCCTAAACCTCTAGCCAGCGGAACTTGCATATCTATATGTATCGCTACAGGGGGCGGCGATTGGTTCAGGCGATCGTATAACTTGACAAAGGCTAGATAAGCGAGATTGCTGTCATCTGTCTTGACTTTAGCGGCTTCTTGGCCTGTAACTGTAATTTTTAATTTATCGGTTGCTGAGGGTTCGAGTCGGGAGAATTGGAAGCGGTTGTAGAGGCTTAAAGCGGCGCCGATGCAGTCGAATCCTGGGCCTAGGTTGGCGGTTGTGGCGGGTACGGTGACGGTGACGGTGGAAGTTTCGGGCATTTTTTGAATAGTTAATTTGGAGTGTTTAACCGCAGATGAACGCAGATGAACACAGATGGTTTTTTGGTGTTTGTGCGATCGACTATTTTAACTGATTCCTAGAACATCTTCGTAAATTTGTGCGATCGGGCATTGAAAGTCTACGCTAGCCAAGCGAACTTCTTCGCCCTCAGCGTAAGGGTAAAGTTCCCAGCGCCCTTCTGCATTGCGCTGGTAACATTCTACACTTATTCTTTCTTGGTCAATAAGTACGTATTCTTGTAAAGTTTCTAAGGTGCGGTAGTCGGCAAATTTATTTCCGCGATCGAATGCTGCTGTTGTTGGAGATAGAACTTCTACGATTAAGCGCGGGTAGCGTTTGAAATATTCCAGGCTTCTATCTCTTTCATCGCACGTCACCATGATGTCGGGATAGTAAAACACGTCGGCTTGCTCAATTCTGGCTTTCATGTTTCCCCCATAGATGCGACAGCCTCTGCCTCTAACATGAGTTGTGAGCAAGTTTACTAAGTTGATGCAAATAGTTTCATGGGCATCACTTGCTCCTGCCATTGCATAAATTTCGCCTTGTCTGTATTCGTGTTTTATGGGGCTAATTTTTTCGCCTTCTAAATAGTCTTCCGGGGATGCGTAGTTATGACTTTTGGTGGCAACCATAGTGTTTATTTGTTAAAGACTAATCATATTCTACCATGTTTTAAAAAGCCATTTATTCTTGCAGCATTTCAAGATGCTGTATGGCATCTTGATAATCGTTGGTATTGCCGTCTTTTTGATAAAGTTCCGCTGCTTTTTGATAATCGGCGATCGCCCCCGGTTTGTCTTCTAAGAACTCGCGGACTCTAGCGCGGTTGTAGTAGGCGTCGCCGTAGTTGGGGTTAATTTCAATTGCGCGATCGAAATCTGCTTTAGCTGCGGGGTAATCTTTGAGATTGCGGCCGTGGATGATGCCGCGTTTGTTGTGGGCTTTGGCGTAGTTCGGGTTGAGGCGGATGGCTTCCGTGTAATCGGCGATCGCCCCTTGAATGTCTCCTGCTTCTGATTTGGCTAAAGCGCTGTTAAATAAGTCTTCAGCGGTATTTTGAACAAGAGTTCTTTGAACTATTAAAGCTGAAGATTCAGCAGAAACAGCAGGGGATACATTACCCAAGATAGTCAAGATTCCTATAGTAGCAATTAAATTGTAAAATGATGATTTCATAATTTAGGCAAAAATTGGAGCGACAGAACAACTAAAACCGGGCAACAAAGGGGAAGTTAGTTCATCATTGCTCAACAGCGTAGCAATGAGCCTTAAACTTGCTTGTTCCCTGCGATAAACTTCTATTTGCTGCAATTGCCAATTCACAACCCAGTATTCCTGTACTCCTCGCACTGAATAGAGTCGGAGTTTCAAATCTCGATCGCGTCTTTCATTGTCTGCACCGGGGGATAATACTTCAACAATTAACTCGGGTGCGGCGGTTAAATGGCCTGCTTCGTCTAGCAAGATAGCCAAGCGTTCATTGCTAATCCAAACCACATCAGGAATAACACAATCTACATCTGTAAAAACAACTCCTGGACTAATTACTGATTCTCATAATCCTGTTTTTTGTGACCAATTATTTAACTCTATGCAAATGTTACCACAAACTTCTTGATGATTCCAGTGTGCTGCCCATGTCACAAATAACTCTCCATCAATAATTTCATAACGATCGCCGTTATCTGGCAATAGTTCTAAATCGGCGGTAGTCCAGCGTACTTTATCAGATATTGTCTGGTTCATACAAGCAGTCTTGATAGGTGATACAAACATTCTAAACGATCGAGCTTCTTGTCGCTCCACAGCTTGAAACAATCCGGCTACACTGACTTTCGCTTTTTGCAGGCGAGACTCAGAATATTGAAACCCGCCTGGGCGCGGGTTTCGTTTTTGTAGGGGCGATTTCGCATCGCCAAATTGTCCGATCGCCCAATTTAAAATTATTGAAAATTTAAAATCGCGCGATTACTTCAAAATAGTTTTAGAAGCAATCCGAGTTTTCTTGCGATCGGCTTCACTCAATTGTTCGCCAGACTGCAAGCGAGTAGCAGAGGTTTGGAGCACAGTTGCGGCACTTTTATCGCCCATTTGCAGAGCAGTTTTAGCTGCAGTTTGCAGCATTGTCGCCGCGCCGGCTCGATCGCCCTGTTGCAATCTAGTTTCGGCCAGTTGAGTTTGGCGGTATTTAGCCAAAGCTAAAATGTGCTGCTGCACCATTGGGTTAAGTGCCGGCTGATAAACTTTCACGACATTAGCGGAAAGTGCAACAGGATCGGAAAGCAAACCTTGGCCGACACTCGGATCGTCGTAGCGAATTTGCAATTGCCCGATCGCCTGTGTACCTTCGGGCAACTGTCCAATATAAATATTAGCCAAAACTACTCGCTCTATATCCTTCATTAAATCTCCCAGGCGTACCATAAAACGATCGCCCTCTTGCTGTACCGGTAATTCGATCGTATCCGGGGCAACTTGGGCGATCGGTTTGAGTTCGGCTAACCGTACTTTTGGCATCAGTGAAAATAGCAAATAAGCATTAGTCAAACCTACACCTTGGATGCGAGTAAATAGTTTGCTAAACTCGTCAACCGCATCTTCGGGACGCTGAATGTGAGCCAGAGCACCGCCACCAGCATCAGCAATCTTTTCCAAAATATCCTGGTTCCAGTTATCGCCAAATCCTAGAGAATTTAAAGTCATGTTGTAGTCGGCAGCCAATTTAGCCAACTTCAAACAGCGGCTGTCGTCGCCGTGTTCGTTTTCGCCGTCAGTCAGCAGAAACGCCTGAGATATAGCTTCTTTTTTGCCTTTGCCCAACTCTTCAATACCTAACTTAATGCCCTCATCAATTGCTGTGCCACCGGCCGATCGCAATTGCTCAATTTGCCGTTTAATACTGCTGGGATCTCCCACAATTTGATTGGGGACGAGGACTTTGGCTTTGTGGTCGAAAGCCACCGCGCAAAAGCGATCCCCGGGCTTCAACCTGTCCAGCAACCGTCCGGCGGCTTGTTTGACTGTTTCCAAGGGGCGTCCGCCCATCGAACCGCTGTGGTCGAGAATCAGGCACAGGTTTAAGGGTACGCTGGAGTCGATCGAGCTTGCCGTCGCAGACACCGAAATCGCTAGCTGGCGCTGCGTCGAGGGCGCTGCAGCGTCAAGGTTAGGGTCGTTTAAAACCGGGAGCAAACTAACTTTCATGCGGGATACCTAAAGATTGCGTTACTATTTCTTTAAGAATAGCTCCATCAGTTCAGGCAACATTTCGGTTATGTCAGGAACCTCAGCCTAAGTGCATGAGGCTTGTAAGAGATTCTTGCGAGCCGTCCTGACGGGCCTAAGACTTTCGAGGTCTACGTTTTTTGAGTCATGACACCCTGGGATGCGAAGCTAGTCCCCTGCCCTGTCATTTGCAGTTAAACAGTTTTAAGGTCACTGAAACAGTGCTGCAAGTTTAACAAGCTCTCAAAACATTGGCGAAGCTAACTTTACCCGTAAGGGAGTTTGGGAGAAGACCACATCTCCACGGAGGGGCAACCATACCCCTCCACCCCAATCCAATGTAAAGCCGTCCTAGAAGGACGGGGTTTCAGACTCATTTTTCTGATGAACACACCCATTAAAGCAGTGCAATCGCCATACTACGGGGAAGGGAACTCTCGGACGCCACCTCCCGATTTGCCATCCCTGTTGCTGAAGGAGCGGATCGTTTATCTGGGGATGCCTCTGGTGCCTGCGGTAACAGAACTGATTATTGCTGAACTGTTGTTCTTGCAGTACGAAGACCCCGAGAAGCCGATCAAAATCTACATCAACTCGACCGGCACTTCTGGTTACAGTGGCGAACCCGTCGGCTTTGAAACAGAAGCCTTCGCTATCTGCGATACGATCAGGTACATTAAGCCGCCCGTACACACTATTTGCCTCGGTTCGGCAATGGGGATGTCTGCGATGCTGTTAGCGGCTGGTACAAAAGGCTTTCGAGCGAGTTTGCCCCACGCTTCCATTGTGTTGCACCAACCCAAGGCTTACACGCGGGGTCAAGCAAGCGACATTCAAATTCGCGCTAAGGAAGTGCTGGCAAATAAAGCGACGATGCTTGATATTTTTGCAAGCTGTACTGGCCAACCAATCGAAAAGATTACTAAAGATATGGATCGGTTGCTGTACCTGACGCCCCAGGAAGCTAAAGAATACGGTTTGATCGATCGCGTTCTTGAAAGTTCTGAAGAATTGCCGAAACCGCTGCCGGCTGGAGTCATCTAACTGGGAATTGGAAATGGGGAATGGGGAATGGGGAAGCGGGAATGGGTAATAGGAAATGGGGAATCGGCATGAGTAATAATTAAGGGTTAATGGCTAGTAGTTTCTACCCTGGTTAGTTATTCAATAGTCTTTTTATGACTAACAATTCCCAATTACCGATTCCCAATTACCGATTCCCCATTCCCCAAGGCCCAATACCCAATTCCCGATGCCCAATTCCCAATTACCAATTACCAATTACCAACTAAACGGAGTTCCGAATTATGCCTATCGGTGTGCCAAAAGTTCCCTACAAGATGCCGGGGGGTTATGATACTCAGTGGATTAATATCTACGATCGCCTCTACCGGGAACGGATTATTTTCTTGGGCAGGGACGTTGACGATGAAATTGCCAATCAAATCATCGCTGTGATGCTCTATCTTGATTCGGAAGATTCAGGTAAGGATATTATTTTATACATCAATTCCCCAGGCGGGATGGTGTCGGCAGGCATGGCTATTTTTGATACCATGCAGCACATTAAATCAGACGTGGTGACGATTTGTGTGGGCTTGGCTGCTTCGATGGGTTCTTTCCTGTTAGCTGCCGGTGCGAAGGGGAAACGGTTAGCTTTGCCTCACTCGCGAATCATGATTCACCAGCCTTCTGGGGGCACGCGGGGACAAGCAACGGATATTCAGATTGAGGCCAAAGAGATTCTGCGACTGCGCCACCAACTCAACGGTATCTATGCTAAGAATACTGGCAAGCCGATCGAGAAAATCGAGAAGGACATGGATCGCGACTATTTCATGTCCGCTGAGGAAGCCAAGGAATACGGCTTGATTGACAGAGTGATCGAAGATCGTCCGTAAGTTATTTTTGCGCTACCGTAGTGCGGGCAAGCCTCGCACTACAACCCAGTTTTTCGGTAAATTTTGGCAGAATCTTTACATTGAAGGATTCTGCCATATTTAATGGAATTATCAACGCTCATTCATGCTAGATGGATATTGCAGATTATTACCGACAGTTAGGGCTGAGGTTAGGTGCGAGTTTATCGCAAGTTAAGACCTCTTATCGGCAGTTAGCGAGACAGTATCACCCCGATGTGAATCCGGGAAACGAACAGGCTAAAAATAAGTTTATTGCTATTACTGAGGCTTATAAGTTCCTGGTGAATGTTGCCCCCCACCATGTTGCGGAGTCGAAAGTTGCCAATTCCACTGTGCCGCCTAGTTCGACACCGCCGGATCGGGGGGTGAAAGCTCAACCGCAGGCAGTTAAGGTGACTCGAAAAGAGGCTGCGGTTCAATCTCATGCGGATCTGTCGGCGGTGGAACAAAAGTTAAAGCAAGATGCTTATGTTGAGTTGCAGCAGTTGCTGAAATATCACAGGTTCCCGCGGGCGATCGCCTTGATTGAGGGTTTGGCCCAGCGGGTTCCCGAAGATTTGGAGGTGCGTCAGTGGCAGGCGATCGCCTATCAGCGCTGGGGACGGCATTTGATCGGAGAAAAGCAGGTTGATAAGGCGAGAATTTATTTGAAAAAGGCTGTGAAAACTGACCCTCACAATCGGGCTTTGTGGGCGGAAGTTGAGCGGGATTTTCGCAGGTTGGAAGAGATTTATTGAAGCGATGTTGCGTCCCCCTTTTGCAGGGGGTCTGCGTCGTGAATTTTTAATTTTTCTAAAATAACTTGGGTATTTTCAGGTCTGTTTTCTGGTAGCGGTTCCATCAATTCGTCGATCGACTCTAGAAGTAACGGGTCAATATCTACAGCCTGGTTCCTCCAATTAATTTTACCAGTTTTTTCATTAACGGGAAAGTCGATCGGCTCTATGCCTGTTAATAAATGTACAAAAGTACGCCCTAGGGCAAAAAAGTCCGATCGCACGCCTGCTTTACCTAGAATTTGTTCCGGTGCAGCGTATCCAGCAGAACCTATGGGTGCTGTCTCTATCTCTGCTTCTGTGGCGGCGCCGAAGTCAATTAATCTCAATTTTCCCTTGGCTTCAACCATCAGGTTGGATGGTTTAATATCCCGATGCACTACATGATATCTGTGGATTTCCTGCAAAATCTGAAGCATTTGTTGCAGCCAATCAAGGGCGAGCTTTTGAGAAACGTAGTGTTTTTTAGTTAATAATTCTGCCAAGTTTTCTCCGCTAATTTTTTCCATCACCAAACAAGACAATTTCTGGAAGTTCTGGGGGATTTTAATTGGGAAATAACCGTCTGGTTCGACTTGGGGAACAGATCCCTTTCCGGCCAGCCAAATCAAAACTCGCGCTTCTTGCTTGAACAAGCGAACTAAATCGGGGTTGTGGGCGTGTTTCAAGACTTTTAAAATTTTGACAGTGCCCCATTCGTTTTCCCCGGTTCCCAAATCTTCAACTTCAAAGATGTCTGTGGGGCGTGCGGGATTGGGCGATCGCACTGGTTTAAGGATACGATAGCGATCGGCAATTAACAAATCCGTGCCACAAGCCTGACAATTTTGAGCAGCAGCAGGATTTTCGCGTTGTTCGCATTGAGGATTGATGCAGTAAATCATACCATTTTAGATTTTAGATTTTAGATTTTAGATTGGAAATGACTGACGCTGTATCGGTTTAGAGCTTGGTTTTGCATTCTTTTTTGGGGAAGTCGTATCACTTTGATTGATAAATTACCATAAAACCCAGCAGTTCTGATCGTCTACAGTTATGTCAGCGCGGGCGCTACAATTTGTCCAATCTTTGGTTGCGGTTACGTCGAAGAGTTTGGTCAAAAATTCAGTCGTTTTGCGGATAATCTCTTCGGCTTTGACTTCAACTTTTTTGGACTCTGGCGGCAGTTGTTCGCCTTCTTCGTCTTTGGGGCGGTATGTACGGGAGATTCCAGAAAGCACAGCGGGCTTCTGGAGTGCTTTTTGAGCTTCTGCGAGTTCTTGGACGGATCGGCTTTTGATGCCTTTTTCGATCGCAATAATCTGATTTAAGCGTGCCATTGTTCGATTTTATTGACGCTGAACTCATATCAAGCCGGGTTGATACTGATCATCAAATTGTTTATGCTGTGGCTTTTAGGGCTTTGATAACTCTCCCTCATCAGTACAAACCTCACGATCGTTCTTTAACCAGACTTGATCATTATGTAGTATGCCACACTTCAAAAAAAGTACAAGCTTTCTTTTCTAGGCGCGGTGCCAACAGAGCCCGTCGCTACCGTACTCAGCAATTTATCTCTCAAAAACTCGGCAAAATCTCTAGCGTCGCTGCGGATCAAGTGGATGCCATCATTGGTACGCCATTCTCGCTCTTTCGGGGGTGGCAGCCACTCAAAACGATCGGACGGGAACAGCTTTTTAGCCAATTCTTGGACTTGTTTTCTCCTGATTGCAGCGTTAACTCGTGACTCTTGCGGTATGTCAAATAAAACTACTTTTGCCCCGCTATTTTTTTGGATTTCTGCGATTTGAATTTTAATAAACTCAGCTTCTTTTTTTATAGCTTCTGCATCTTGTTCAGACAAAGGTTGACTTTGAATATCTACTATCGTTTGGATAGCTTTTTGGGATAAGTCGGGAGTAAGATATCGACCTTCTAATCTGTCTAGAGCCTCTCGCGTCACTTTTTGACTCGGCTTCGATCGACTTTTAAAAACATCCACAAAAATGCTAATCGGACGGTATTCCTCTCTCATCATTGGTAGATACTGGCGTAACCAATAAAAAAGAGGATGATACAAAGAATCCATTAATTCTGTATCTATTTTCCGAACAATAGTATCGTTAATTTCCACCAAAACAATAGGAGGCTTGGTTTTACTTCTTTTAACTATTTCTAAACCTGTTTGGCTCGCTCCTCCCCCCAAGGCTATGCTCTTTACGCCCTCTCCAATGTCTTTAATATTAAGGTTTGCAGCTAGAGAACTACCTACCATTACCATTTTTAGATCGGAATTATCCTGATATACATACCTTTGAGTTTTAACAATATTATTTTGAAGCAGGCTAACTCCATCGGAAGCAGGCAAAACTCCGCCGCTGACGAGCGCTTGATAAAAACTCATTATAAACAGAAAAATTAGTACCGGGCGCAAAATCGGTCGCAACGGGAATTTGACAAACATAGAACACCTTCTAGAATTGGAAATAAATAAATTGTTTCGAGCTGCCACTGTTGAGGAATATCATTGCTAGCATAATTCCTAAAGCTAAATCTTGATAAACGCTCCAGACTTTTTGGCCGTTTTTATTTGAATCCTGTTTCATCAGATTTTGCCAAGTGGGAAAATGGGGAATGTGATAAATCACTACTGGTAACGAAAAAATTAGCGTCGGAATAATGTGACTCCAACCGGGCTTGATTTTATAGTTGCGAACTAAAGTAACTGCGAAGTCAACCGCTTCTTCAAATCGAGGCAGTTTGAAAAGCAGCCATCCCACGGAAACAAAAGAGAAAATGCCTAAAACGCTAAGGCTGTCCAATAATAATTGCTGCCAGATTGGTTTGGTTTTTGCTTGATTTGGTTCTGGCAATTTGTTTTTGGATTTGTCGAAGCCAAAAAAGCGTTCTACGGCTAAACCCAAGCCGTGATAAATTCCCCAAACTGCATAACTCCAAGCAGCCCCATGCCATAATCCTCCTAAAGTCATTACTATCATTAAGTTAACATAAGTTCTGATTCTGCCTTTGCGGTTTCCGCCGAGGGGAAAGTATAGATAATCTCGGAGCCAAGTTGAGAGGGAAATGTGCCACCTTCTCCAGAATTCGGAGAGGGAACGAGAGATGTAAGGAAAGTCGAAGTTGTCGGGAATTCTGTAACCCAAAGCGGCTGCAAAACCGATCGCAATTAAGGAGTAACCGGCAAAATCGGCGAAAATTTGGATTGAGTAGCCAAACAGCAGTGTCAGGTTGGTAATCGTTCCAAATCCTTGGTAGTAGGGAAAGCTGATCCAGAAGGTATAGTCTTTTAAGTTGTCGGCGATGACCATTTTTAGGAAGTAGCCGACAACGAGCGAGCGAAAAATGAAATTCCAAGGAATATCTTTAAAGTATTTAGGAACAATCTGGGGATAAAAAGTCTTGGATTTTAAAATCGGGCCTGACAGTAAATTGGGGAAAAAGCTAATAAAAAATGAAGTATTTAGCAGGTGTTGGGTGAAGTTGGGCGAGACGTAAGCGTTTGCTTCGGTTTCGCTTTTGTTTTTTTGAGTCAGTACGTCTACGATTAAACTTATGCCTTCAAATGTGTAGAAAGAAATGCCGATAGGCAGAGGCAATTTTAAGAATAAATAAGCAATGCTGCCTTCGGAGCGAGCAATATTAAAAACATCGGTAACAAAGTTAGTTAGCAAACCAGCGTATTTAAACAAGCTCAAAATTAATACATTGAGAACGACTCCCGATAAAGCCCAAAAAAATCGCTGTTTCTTGCCAGAAATCCGGGCAACTTGAAAGCTGATTGTAGCGTTGATAAGAATGGAGAGTAGCAGGATCAGCAACAGTGCGGGGGCGCTCCAACTGTAAAAAATAAAGCTGGCAATTATCAGGATGGGAACCTGCAATTTTTGCAACGGAGGGAAATAATATATGGCGAAAACAATCGCAAAAAATACTAAAAATTCAATACTGTTAAATAACATAATTTGTGATTTCGCTCTTTTACGTAGCCTGTGACCCACTATATCAACCGCCTGGGACTAATGGCAAGACTAGCCCAGAACCCGATCGCGATCGCGCATCCTACCAAAGTGTAGCAAATATCACTGTTTGTTGGGGCTGCGACTACCTCTTGAGATAGATGCGGAAATACCTCCCAGGGCGCGTTGTCATTTCGGGAAACATTTCTTAACATATAGATAACAAAGGGAATCCGAGGAGACACTAAAAATCCTTAAGCCCTTGGGGTGCCCGGTTAATCAGACTTTTCGCAAACAAGGGCTAAATCAATGAACAAGCAGCAAAACTCCGAAGTTTCAGCATTTTTGCCCATGCTCCAAAAAGGCATTTGGCTGTTTGGGATTCTCTCTTGGATATTCGGGCTGACAGATAGAACTATTGCACTCTTATCTGACGGATATTTGTCGGCGATCGATATTGTCCAGCTATTTACAGCATCATTTTTCTTCATTAGCTGGCTGTTTTTAAGCCCGTTTTTGGGCCTTAACTCCCAGAGTCAGCCGAAGGAAGAAGCATCTCCCTAGTTTTTAAGTTGTAATGTTAGTTTCTCGATCGCTCTTTCTTTCTTCTGGGGCAAAGCGGGCCGGCCAAATGCGATCGCAAAAAAACAAAGTTCCCGCCGTCACGCACAGCGGAATCGCCAACAGATTCAACAGCGGAATGCTCACCAAACCCAAACAAACCAAACCAAAACTCCCGCTGGCGGGCAAACTCGCCCAAATTATCTCCAACTTCTCCTGAAAAGGTCGCCTGCGCCTCTCCAAAGGTGCATCTAAAAAGTCCAAACAGACAATAGTCGCGCCCAAAGCTACGCCACCCAAACTGCTAAGAATAGAGCCGACACCAGGAATAAAATTTAGCAGCAGCAGGGGTATACCGACGCTCAACAAAATTTGTAGTTTTCGCAGTTCAAAGGCGATCGCCCTTTGAATATCCCCAAAACTACTCGCCAAATTCATTGGTGCTTCTGCGGGCAATTGACCGTTCCGCAGCAGTTCCAATTGTTCGGAAAGTTTGCCGTACCAGGGCGAACCTAAAATCACGCCAAACTGCACTAACAAAAATCCAATTATCAGCAAAAGTCCTGACACTAGGAGTACGCGCAGCAGCCAGCCGAAAGCAACTGTTAACACGCCGAGAAAGCTCAGCCAAGCGGGAAAACTCGCAATTAGAGCATTAAATCGGACGGACAAATCGGCAACTAAAACATCTATCCCAGCCAAACTGGGAAATAGCAAGCTTAAATAAAGACCAATACCAATTATAAAATTTAGCACCACGGGAACTAATACATAAGTCCACAGCTTGGGAGTTTGCAAAATCAGCGTGAAAGCTCGCAAAGGATAGGTGAAACCTGCCAGGAGTCCAATTGGTGCGGTAATGGCGGCGTGGGCGGGGTTTGAATTTAACTGTTTTGACATATTTTCTGCTTTTGAAGACTCGACTCTATTTTCTATTATCCATTTTCCATTATTATGACTGATGAGGATTTATCGCAGGTTGCCCAAAAGTGAAGCTTTTTATTTACCATACCCCGGAACTTACGCCAGCCGACAAAATGCCGGCTTGCGCGATCGCAGTTGATGTGCTGCGGGCGACTACGACAATGGCAACGGCCCTGAATAATGGGGCGGAAGCTGTCCAAGTTTTCAGCGACTTAGATAAGCTAATGGCCGAGAGCGAAAAATGGCCTGCTGATCAGCGGATTCGCGCTGGAGAGCGCGGCGGCGGCAAAGTTGACGGATTTGACATGGGGAATTCCCCGCTGGACTGCACGCCAGAAAAGGTGACTGGGAAGCGAATTTTTATCAGCACAACTAACGGTACTCGGGCTCTGGAGAGAGTGCAAGCTGCTGCAACTGTGTTAACGGCGGCTTTGATTAACCGCAAATCTGTGGTGCAGTTTTTGTTAAATAAACAGCCGGAAACTATTTGGATTGTGGGTTCGGGTTGGGAAGGAAGTTATTCGTTGGAAGATACGGTTTGTGCTGGTGCGATCGCCCAAAGTCTGCTAGCAGAAAGCGGTATTCCTGCGAGCGATTTTGCTGGTAACGATGAAGTATTTGGGGCTATTGCTCTTTATTTGCACTGGCAAGATCGGTTGCACGAATTGTTGGAACGTGCCAGCCACGGTCAGCGCCTCCTCGGTTTAGGTGTTATTGAAGATTTAAAATATTGCGCGCAAACGGATACTTTAGATGTGCTGCCTATGCAGCGAGAACCGGGAATTTTGGTTAAGTCTGATTTTAAAATTCCTCAATCTGATTTCTGGGTTCAATCTTCAGAAAAAACGGCGACTTGAAATTTTCTGCGAATGCAGTATTAGTAAGGTGCGCCTAGGCGCACCCTACGGAAATTAGTAGGTAGTTAATGAACAATATTCCTTAAAAGCCAGTAGAATTAAACATACTCGGTAGGGACAAAACATTGTTTTTTCCCTAGTCTATTGCAGGCAATTGAGAATTGCTGCATTCACCGCCGAATCGCTGAATTAAACACTCGGCAATTCTGGCTGCTGCACCGGGTTCTCCCATGCGGCGCCAGCCATTTTCAGCGATTAGCTGCAACCTGTCGGGGTCGCGGAGCAAAGACTGCACGGCGCCGGCAACTTCGGCGGGATGTTTGACTAAAATTAATGACGGGCCTAACAGGCGACTTTGAGCTTCTGCAAAGGCAGGAGTAAATTGCGGCCCGTTTCCGGGAATGGCGATCGCCGGTTTTCCTAAACCTACAAATTGTTCTGTAGCCGTTCCGGCCATTGCTATTGCTAAATCGGCTTCGTACAAACAATCGTTAAAACTTTGCTGAGTCAAAATCATCGTGGCATTTCTCTGCAAAAATGTCATGGGCAATAGTAAATTAGGAGATTCTGGCTGAATTTCTTGAGCGCTAGAAACAGGAGGCCGCAAAATACTTCCTTCAGGCCGCTGCGTTCTAGTTTCCCCGTCTTGTCGCCAGCCGAAAAATTCTAAACTAGGTCGCAAAGCTTCTAAGTTTAACTCTGGAGAAATGGCTCCGAAAAATAACAATTTGCGATCGGCAAACAAGGATAAAATTCCGGCGACAGCCTCTACTATTAGCAGCCAATTAGCATAGGCTTCCGGCGCTCTAGAACCGGGGAGTAAGGTGATGATGAGCGATCGCGACATTTCCCGAAACTCTGCGTCAGGGCCGTAAAAACCAGCGGGGTTTTCCGGTTCGAGTCCGTCCATCATCGGGTTTCCGAGATCGTAAGCGGGAATTCCCAGCTTTTGTAAGGTCTCGGCGGTGAGCGCGTCCCTGGCAAAAACGGCCCGACAGCGCGATCGAGTCATCAACCAGCGCTCCCAAGGCAAATAAACCGATCGCGACCAACTCCACCCACCAAAGACCCTGGATTTGCGACCCAGAGGCCCGTCCTCGTCCCGCAAATAATACTCGGACTTAGCAGTACCGACAAAGGCATAGGGCGCGCCGCCCAGCCAAGCAAACAGCAGCGGTACAATATCACCGCAGGCTAAAATAACGCCGTCTTGATTTCCAGACTGTTGTTGCGATCGCACCCAAGCGCGGATGGCTTTAAACTGAGCGATGGTCAACTGAAGCAGGCCGCCTTTGACATCGCGCAAAAATTCCCTCCCGTCCATGTAAATAAAGCCGCCCGAAGGCATTCGCTGCACCGGGCCGATGATGCGGGCGTTTTCTAGTTGAGCGAAAGCTTGCCCTTCGCCCACTAGCGGAAACACGGCTAATTCTGGGGGATGCGGGTGCTGTTGCAGTTCCCGCAAGATGCGAAGGGCGATCGCGTCTTCTCCGTGGCCGTTACTGAGGCAAAGTAATTTCAATCCCAACTCTCTCAAAAACTGTCTCTCATATTATCGGGCATCGGGCATCGGGCATCGGGCATCGGGCATCGGGCATCGGGCATCGGGCATCGGGCATCGGGCATCGGGCATCGGACATCGGCCTGCGTGGGTATACCTCACTTTTTTGAGAACTACATAGCGGAAAAAAAGAAGTAAGGATCGCGAATTAAATAATTTACACATATTTGTGGGATGGGCGTCCCGCCCGTCCAGAAAGGACGGGCGG
>NZ_JAUBUC010000094.1:0-24408 GCF_036705285.1 Microcoleus sp. B4-C1
TTCAGTTATACTAACCATTTGGTTAGGCTAACCATCCCTGAGTATCTCTACCCATTTAGGTTAAACGAATCGCACTCCCCATTCTTCAATGTAAAATCTCAACTTTTAAATCTCAAATGGTATTACCTACTGGATTCCCTGAACCCGCACAGATTGGGGTGATAGAAGTGAAGCAATATCCTCAGTACCGCGCTGTCACCTACACCCACGCGGGCGATTTGCGACAAGCAACTGGCATCGCCTTCAATCCTTTATTTCAACACATCAGCAACAACCAAATTGCGATGACAACGCCAGTAGAAGCGCGCTATACGGAAACTTCCGAGGCAATCGATGCTGTTCCCCAAGCTGAAGTTTCGTTCCTCTATCCCACACCAAATATCGCCCCCAGCAGCGTTAACTCCGCTGTAGAAATCACGGATACTTCGCCGATGACGGTTGTCAGCATTGGCGTGGGCGGGGCCTACACTTGGGAAAGCTACGAAAATAACCTCCAGAAACTCAAAGATTGGCTTCAAGAACATCCTGAATACGAAATAGTCGGGCCGCCGCGCCGTTTTTTTTACAATTCCCCGATGACGCCGGAAGCAACTAAAATCAGCGAGGTACAAATTCCGATCAAGTGCCGCTGACGTGAACAACTAATTCGCGAATGTGACCCCGCTGGCGGTGTTCCCACAGGTAAATTCCCTGCCAAGTTCCTAACAGCAACCTGCCGCGATCGATCGGGATTTGTTCAGAAGTATGAGTCAGCGCAGTGCGAATGTGCGCCGGCATATCGTCTGGGCCTTCCGCATCGTGAATGTAGCGATCGCCCTCCGGTACCAGTTTAGCTAAAAAGTTAGCCAAATCCTTAAGTACATCCGGGTCAGCATTTTCTTGAATCACCAAACTAGCAGAAGTATGGCGCAAAAATAAACTACAAAGTCCCGTTTTAATACCTGAAGTCGCCACCGCATCTTCTATCTGATCGGTAATTTTACACAAAGACTTCCCTGTAGTTTTAATTTTGAATATTTGTTGGTAATGAGTCATAGGATTTGGGATGTGGGATTTGAGATTTGGGATTTTCAAAGAAACTATTGCAAAAATATTCTCCTATTGTTACATCTTACTTCTTCCTTTTTTATTATGTAGGTTGGGGTTGAGGCACGAAACCCAACACTCATTAATTGGATGTTGGGTTTCGTTCCACGGGCCCAACCTACCACTACCACTACTACCACTACTACTGGTATATTAGACCTCTCCAATAATTATTGTGGAACAAGCAGGATGCCTGTTCAAAACTTACTATTCGGTCGAGGTCTAATAAAAATAGTCTACAACAGCTTGGGCGATCGCCTCGGTACCATTTTTATCCAATTTACCCGACAAACGGGGCGGATGCAGCGGTTGTCGCAAAAACTTCCAATCCCCCTCAAAAAACTCCGTCGCCGTCACAATTTGATGTTCCGCATAATTTTGAAGCCATTCCAGCAACACCGCAGCTTCTGCAAAACCTTCTCTCATGATAGAAACAACAGGTATTTCCAAGCGCAAAGCTTCCGCAAAAGTGCTGTATCCCGGTTTAGAAACTAAGCGCCCGCAGACAGGCATAATATCAACCGGACGCGGTAAAATCGGGAAAAATTGTGCAAACGCCTGATTTTTGACATAAATCAAATTCGGCAAATCGGGTGCTCCCGCATCAAAAGTAATAAATTGCCAGTCGCTAAATTGCTGTAAATTTTGATAAGGAATTTCCTCTAAACCCAGTCCCCCAAAAGTCAACAATACAGTTTTTTCCAGCGGTGTTTCGATTCCGAATACTTCCCGAACTTTATCGTTACTGTAGCGAGGGTTGCCGCCAGTTAAGCCAACATCTTGAATATTTGGGAAAGCTGGCATCGGTTCGTGCAAAGGAAGACGAAAAAGCCGATCGCACATTCCGAAACACTCACCAATCCAATCTGCCATTTCTACAAATTCCCCGCCCCAATCTCGATAGATAAAATCCCACCCAAAATTGCTCATCATCCAGCAAGGAACCCCAGCCGCTGCCGCCATTCGCGTTGCCAAAGGAGGAATATCTGCCAGCACCAAACCCACCCGATTTTGCTTGATAAAATTAACTTCGCTGGCAATTAGGGAATTTTGCTTTTTCCGAATTTCCCGTAATTTTTCCAGCGTCGCGTCTTTATCCATATTCAAACTGTCAGCTTGCACCACACCCACATCAAAAGCGCGGGGACGGTGGATAAAGTCGCCACTAATGTAAGATTCTAGCAGCCAGCGAGGTGCTGTTGTTGTGATAATTAGTAAAATATCTGGATTTAATTCTTGAATTTTTGCAGCTACGGACGCAACTCGGACAGCGTGACCGAATCCGTGATTCGTGATGGCAATATATAATGTTGGTCTAGACATTGATAATAGGGAATGGGGAATTAGGAATTAGGAATTGGGAATTGGGCATTGGGCATTGGATGTAGAGACTGGAAGGCAACAAGGCCAAGCTTCAAGCAACGCACAACCAACAATGACACAATTAATAACTAATGGCTATCGAATACGCAAGAATTTATCAATCAGACGCGCCCTCAGACCAAACAGGCAATTGATTAATCTTGTCCAGGGTTATATCTACATACTTTTTACCATCCGCCGCCAGATTTTCCCCAAAATATCCCTCATCGCCGTCGTGCTTGTGAGGGCCGCTAAAAGCTGCTGCATAGCGGCCTTGCAAACGAGCTTGATTGAAAGGAGAAGTCGCGTACCAGTACCAGCGACTGGGAAAAACTATGCCGCCAATATCCTCAACTGAATCGCGAGTGCCGCGAAAGTGGAAAATGCGATCGGCTTCTGCAAAACCATTTTCTCCCGAAAACACGCCCCCAACCGAAACAACCGTAATTTCTGCCTTCAGCCATTCTTTAAGATAGCGAGTAGCACCCAAAGCAACTTGTGCTCCGCCGCTAGTGCCAATTAAAATAACTTTCACAGGTTTTTGAGAATTAACTGAAATGGGAGATTGAGCATTCATCCGCTCGATAATTGCATTAGCTATTCCCTGATTGTATGCAAAGCCGTAGCGATAATCTAGAGAAATTGCAAACCTCCATAGATTGCGAATTTTAATGAATATATTCCCCGCAATCGGCCCTTTTTTTGCCTGTTCTGCAAACCGCCAAAAAGGAGCTAGCCAGCGCTCTCCTCCTAAACTTTTGTTAGAAGCTGAATAAGGAAAAACATCGCCCACTGCTACGCACTGCGGATGACTTTTAACTAAACGCTTGAGAAACAACTCTTCACCAGGGGTTAATTCGTCCCCCGAAAAATCGCCAACTCCCGTTAAAAAGATGATATAACAATTGAGTGGCGAAGACTTACGCGCTTCTAGATTGCCGTTGTTCTGTGGCAATATCTCCGGCGGATTTTTCTTGAGACCAAAAGTTTCGGCACTTTGATTCAGCCACCATATAACAGTTCCCACCGGCGAAAGAATGCCCCAAATTATCAGGATCACACCGGCGATAAGCAACAAATTTAAACTTCCCCCGCGCAGCCATGCAAGTATCCGTAAAATCAATCTTAGCATTTAATAAAATCTGGTAGAATGCCAATTAATTACTTAATTACCTAGAAATACTTCGGTAATTCTGCTGTATTAGAGCTTATTTTGTAAAAGTTGTCAACTATCTTGAGGAGCAGGAGTTCAACGTGAAAGGAGAAGATTCAATTGCAGGTTTGGGCGCAACGCTTTGGAACGCACTTTCTTTGAACGGCAATTTTTACGAAAAAACTCCCTACACTCGCAGAACTAAGCGAATAGCTTTAACAATTGTAATTTTAGCTGCGCTGTCCCGCGTGTTGGGTAGTGCTGCCATCTTGTTGATCAACCGAACTGAGCCATCAGTATTATTTCTAGGACTTTTGATAGATGGTTTGGCAGTCGCGGGGGGTTATTATTTTTGGACTTTCACTATCTTTAAAATCGGGGAGTGGCTGAAACCGGGTCACGTAACTTATGAGGAGTTGCTGGTTCCGATCGGCTTTGCCTACGCGCCCCAAGTGCTGAATTTCTTAACGCTAATTCCTTTGCTGGGAGAAGGAATTGAGCGGATATTAGCTGTGTGGAGTTTGCTAGCTGTAATTGTGGCGGTTCGCCAAGGTTTGGATATTAAAACTCGCTGGGCGGTGTTAATTTGTTTGGTGGGTTGGCCATTGATCCAAATTGCGATCGGCTTTGTGAAAGTAATTGAACAGTTGCTTTCACGATGGCTTTAAAAGTAGCGAAGTGTAATAGTTAAAAAGGCAAAAGCACCAAAAAAGTACATTTCTTAAGTTTTTTATGATTTCTCCGGCAAGTATGCGAGCCACAGGTGAAGAGCGAGTTATGGTGCGTGACTGTTTAGACATTGTGCACTTGCTCGAATCTATTTAAAGTCACGCACCCTACCTTTGCTAGATCGAGTTATGGTGGGAGACGATGGAAACCTCGTGCACCTGCTCGAATCTATTCGCAGTCATATACCATAAAATTGTTTTAAAAGAAGATAAAATTGTCAGGCTTAAAAAAGTTAAAAGCAGAAAAAAACAGGCGGCTAAACTCCGGGTAATTTCTCCGGCAAGTATGTAAATAATAGCAATTGAAAAACGTGGCCAATTTTGCCATTGCGAGCCGGAGATCCCAGAAGTCCCTTAATCTGTTAAAATAAAATGGCTTTGGGGCGAAATACTCTGCATCGCCGCGCGTCATTGCAAACAAAAGCATTCCTCGCTCGCGATCGAAGCAGTTTCGCTGGCTTTATTTGAGAGAATGCTTGACAGAGTGGCCGTGGGAAAGTAAATTGAGGCACAGCAGATAGCATGATTATTGACAATCAAGCATCCAGGATACAAGCCCCTGGATTCATCCGTCCAGAAATAAAAAACCTGTATCCGAGAAACTTGCCGAACGTATTTATCCGTGGGATCAATGCTTCAATCCTTTAATCTAAAATCTAAAATCTAAAATCGATTGACGGCAACCACACCCCTACTATTCGGCTCTCCCCACTGTCCCTACCCCTTTAGCAAGATACATTGTTATAGAAGGAAATACACAAAAATTTACATCTATAATTTGTGTAGTGTTCCAAATCGCTCCTCACCAGCAGCGATACAGCCCTCGCCAAGACAGTAGGATAGAAAAAATATGTTTGAACGCTTTACAGAACAAGCCATTAAAGCAATCATGCTAGCCCAAGAGGAAGCGCGGCGCCTCGGTCACAATTTTGTAGGCACCGAGCAAATTCTTCTGGGGCTCGTCGGCGAAGGCACTGGCATCGCTGCAAAAGTATTACTGGATATGGGCCTCAACTTGAAAGAGGCGCGCAATGAAATCGAAAATATCATCGGTAGAGGTTCCGGGTTCCTCCCGCCAGAAATTCCTTTTACGCCCCGCGTCAAGCGCATTTTTGAGACTGCCCTGAACGAAGCGCGGCAGTTAGGCCACAATTACATTG
This sequence comes from Microcoleus sp. B4-C1, assembly GCF_036705285.1. Classification (NCBI taxonomy): domain Bacteria; kingdom Bacillati; phylum Cyanobacteriota; class Cyanophyceae; order Oscillatoriales; family Microcoleaceae; genus Microcoleus; species Microcoleus sp. B4-C1. The sequence continues at coordinate 5,490 of NZ_JAUBUC010000094.1, forward strand.
GCACCGAGCACATCCTGCTGGGGCTGATTCAGGACGATGAAGGGGTGGCGGCGAAGGTGCTGCAAAACTTGGGAATCGATCGCCAGAGAGTCCGCACGCAGGTAATTCGTGCCGTCGGAGAAGTCGCGGCGGTACCCGGAGGTAGGGGAGATAGCGGCGATCGCAAAATCCCAACTTTAGAAGAATTCGGCACAAACTTGACCAAGTTAGCCGCAGCCGGCAAACTCGATCCCGTGGTGGGCCGCGAAAATGAAATCGAGCGCGTGATCCAAGTGCTCGGCCGCCGCACGAAAAACAATCCAGTGTTAGTAGGCGAACCGGGAGTCGGCAAAACAGCCCTCGCCGAAGGCTTAGCCCAGCGAATTGTTAATAGAAACGTCCCGGAAATTTTAGAAGACAAACAAGTAATCAGCCTCGATATGGGTTCGCTGATTGCTGGTACAAAGTTCCGAGGCGAATTTGAAGAACGGCTGACGAAAATCATGGCCGAAATTCGCGCTGCAGGCAACATCATTCTGGTAATCGATGAAATTCACACCTTAGTCGGTGCAGGCGCAATTCAAGGCAGCATGGACGCCTCCAATATGCTCAAACCCGCCCTTGCTAGAGGCGAATTGCAGTGTGTCGGCGCCACTACCTTGGACGAATATCGCAAACACATCGAGCGCGACGCTGCCTTAGAACGGCGCTTCCAACCGATAAAAGTCGGTGAACCGAGCGTGGCTGAAACCATAGAAATATTGTACGGGTTGCGATCGGCTTACGAACAGCATCACAGACTGACAATTTCCGACGCAGCTTTAGAAGCAGCGGCCACACTGTCAGACAGGTACATTAACGATCGGTTTTTGCCAGACAAGGCGATCGACTTAATTGACGAAGCAGGTTCCCGCGTCCGCGTGATGAATTCGCAAACCCCGCCCGAAGTTAAAGAACTCAAAAAGCAACTGCCCGCAGTAACAAAAGAAAAAGATGCAGCAGTGCGCGAGCAAGACTTCGACAAAGCTGGAAAATTGCGCGATCGCGAATTAGAAATAGAAGCCGAAATCGCCGAAGCTACGATCAACAAAAGCCAACTCAAAACTTCTCCCATTGTCACCGAAGAAGACATCGCCCACATCGTGGCTAATTGGACGGGAGTACCAGTCAGCAAGCTGACCGAATCCGAATCGGAATTGCTGCTGCACATGGAAGATACTTTGCACCAGCGCTTGATCGGTCAAGAAGAAGCTGTCAGCGCAGTTTCTAGGGCTATCCGTCGCGCGCGGGTAGGCTTGAAAAATCCGAATCGCCCGATCGCCAGTTTCATCTTTTCCGGGCCCACAGGCGTCGGCAAAACGGAACTTACAAAAGCCCTGGCAACATATTTCTTCGGTTCAGAAGAAGCCATGATTCGGTTAGATATGTCCGAATTCATGGAACGCCACACGGTTTCCAAACTCATCGGTTCGCCTCCGGGTTACGTCGGCTACGACGAAGGTGGCCAACTAACAGAAGCAGTCCGGCGCCGTCCTTACACAGTCATCTTGTTCGACGAAATCGAAAAAGCTCACCCAGATGTCTTCAACATGATGCTGCAAATCTTGGAAGACGGCCGCTTAACTGATGCTAAAGGTCGGACAGTAGACTTTAAGAATACACTACTGATCATGACATCAAACATCGGTTCGCGAGTAATTGAAAAAGGCGGCGGCGGTCTCGGTTTCGAGTTTGCTGACAGTGCAGCAGACGTTCAGTACAACCGCGTTCGCAGCTTGGTAAACGAAGAACTGAAACAGTTTTTCCGTCCCGAATTTATCAACCGCTTGGATGAGATTATCGTCTTCCGCCAGTTGAACAGGGAAGAAGTGAAGCAGATTGCGGACATTATGTTGCAGCAAGTCTTCAGCCGCTTAACCGAACAGGGTATTACTTTGTCGGTGACAGACCGGTTCAAGGACTTGTTAGTTACAGAAGGCTACAATCCCAGCTACGGTGCTCGACCTTTGCGCCGCGCAATCATGCGGTTGTTGGAAGATGTACTGGCTGAGGAAATGCTGTCTGGGAAGCTAAAAGACGGCCAAAAGGCGATCGTTGATGTGGATGAAAACGGTCAGGTTAAGGTAGTGCCCGATGGTTCATCTGAGCCGAAATTGCCCGAATTCGCATTAAGCCATTAATGCGCTCTACACACAGATAAATACTGTTAATTAAAAACCCGGTTTCTGCGAGAAACCGGGTTTTTAATTAAATGAAACCAGTTTAAAAAAAGCAACTTTAGGCAAGCTCCAAATCCTTATATAATCAGTCATATCAAATTCGGTAGCATCGGAATTATTCCTCTCTGTATTCTCTCCCTCTGTGTTCTCTGCGCCCTCTGCGGTTAAATCATTCCGATACAACCGGAAACGATATCATTCCCACTTCTAAAATCTAAAATCTAAAATCTAAAATGGTATGAGTTATGACTCTTTTATCCCAACACATTATCTACAGCAATTTCTACATCTGGAAAAGCTAGAATAGATAAAACCTGACCCCGCTGAAATCGTTGAATATTTTGGTATCCCAAGGGAGAGGGTTCGCGATACACTACTACACATTGCTCGTTAATATCTACCAGCCAAACTTCTACAATATTGTCTTCCGCATAAAGAGGAATTTTGATATTTATGTCAGTTTTAGCGGTTGCATCCGCTACTTCGACAATTAGTAAAATATCCTCAGACTGAGGATGCCCCGATTCGTAAAAATCATCGCGCCGCCGGAGCAAGGAAATATCCGGTTCAGGTTCGGAGTGATCGTCCAATTCTACCGGATCTTGAACTCCAATGGTTACTCTCGATAATAAGCGGATATAGAATAACTCTGTCAGACGCTTGACATGAGATGTATGCCTTCTACCGACGGCGGCCATTTGAACAATTTCTCCTCGAATTAATTCAACTTTATCATCTTTTGTCAAGATGCCAGCTTCAATCATATGATGATATTCTTTTACTGTAAATAACCGCTTGATTAACTGAGTTGTGCTCATTGGTTATGCCGGGAATATTGGAGTGTTTGTCTGCGGCCGCAGGTCTAATAATGTGATTATACTACATCGAACAGTAGTGCATCAGTAGGGCAGGCATTGCCAGCCTTACAATCGCTGAATCTAATCCCACGATTGTAATTGCACAACCCAATGCTGCACAAAAGCAGAAATGCGATCGCGCCGAGTTTCAAAAGTAGCAGCAATCCAGATAAATGCAATGCCAAAAGCCAAACCAATTGCCCATTTAATCAGCGGATAATCGAAAATCAGAACCACCAACTGATAGAAAACATTGATTAAAAATACAGCCGTTCCCACAAACAAAAACGCCCGAACTCGCAGCGCCAAACCCGCTGCAATCGCCACCAAACTAAAAGCTGCCGCCACTAAACCGTGGCTTTGCTGAGTCAAAAGAGGCATCCCGCAAATCAGCGCCGTTGCAAGCATTCGCAGAGTGTGGCGCAGCGGTTTTTGTGCTGGTAATTTGAGAGTGCGATTCCCTACGGGATAGCTACGCTTCACGAACTGAGTAATGTAAAGTAAAGAAAGTCCTAAAGGAGTAACATAAAACTCTGGCTGAGTCAATCCTATTTGCCAGAACCACCGCAGCATTATCCAGTCAATTATCGCCACACTCACATAGGTAAAACGGACTTCCTCCCTTTCCCAAGCCAGGAAAAAATAGAAGGTAGCAGCTATCAGCAAGCTAATCGGATAAAACTTAGCCGGACTTTCCAAAATAGTAACTATTGGAATCAGCGAAGCAATTACCTGCCAAGGTTTTTTTGACCAACCCCAGTTTTCCCAAGGCAAAATGTAAATGAAATAGGCAAATAGAGAAGCGAAGGCAACTTTCCAAGGCCCCAGCGGCCCGGAAATATACTTAACTAAAGGCGTATTGATCCAATAAAGCCGGATGCCAAAGGCTTCTAGCCAGCCCAAGTAAATCCAAATTTCTCCCCATTGGCGATCGAGATTATTTCGCCCTTGCAAGAAAGCATATTGAACTAATAAAGCACCAGTGACTAATCCTAAACTTATACCGGACTTAATATCATTCGCAGAAGCTGAAATCAGCAGCCAACTGCTCAAAACCCAGTGCAGGTGAGCAAATATTTTTAACTCTGCGTTAGTTAAATGTAAATAATTGCTGAGCCAAGGAGATAAAATGCGATAGATATATGTTAAAGTTGTGCCGAGAGTTGCCAGGACAATTAAGCCGTCTCCAAAAGCTCCTCCTGGTGTTTGAAAAATTTGATATAGTAGCGATTCGTAAGCAGCAACGGAAACGCCAATTAATCCTAAATAAACCAAAGGTTTGAATTCTGGTTCCCGCCTAGCAATGCCGATCGCAATTAAAGACGCCCCCAACACAGTTAAACCAGTCCAATTTGTCAAAGTGTGCGATCGGAAAGTTAAACCCAATACCCCATAAACCAAAGGTATAACATGAATGCTAGGTAAGATTGTTGGATGGGGGTGACGGCGCCGCCACCAATCCCCCAACAATTGCGTAAACAATCCGAGAGCGATATTAGCAACTGCCAAATTAATTGTAGTGCGATCGACAAAACTTAAACCCACTGCTGTCAACAACTCCAAACTCCAAGCCAAGGCATAAATTGCCAGAGGGGAAAGTTGCCGTAAACTTCGGAAAATAATCGCAGCCATTATCACCAAAATAGCAGCCAAAACTTCAGCCGAGGGCGGGAAACTCAAGCTACTGGCTGCGTAGAGTTCATAGGAATAAAAAGTAATAGTTGTTAACAGTAAGCCTGCGAGTAAGATTGCCCACCCATCTAAAGCTCGATCGTAAATTTGAGCTAATTGAGAAGATTCAGGCAAACGGCTGGAAAAACGAACAATCATGCTGCGAAGCAACCACAGACACAAAAGAGCGATCGCCCCGGCAATTCCCCAATCCCAACCCGAAACAAAACCTAATTCATAAATCGCCGCAGCTACGAAACTCAAGCCAAATCCCACTCCAATCGCAGCCGCTGGTAGCTCTACTAAATAGTAAGTATTGACCAACATTAATCCGGCGGCAAAACCAAAACCAATTAACCGATATCCCGGAAAAGTAAAAATTAGAAATTGGGCAAATATTAGGGCGATCGTACTAAAGGTACTAGCAACTCGTTTGTGAGGAACCTCAGTATATTTAGCAACAGCAGTCAAAGCCAAAGGAGTCGCCAGCCAGAGTAAACTCCACTGAGGGCGATGAGTGGCAGTACCCGCAATCAAATAATTTTGCAACAAGACAAAGCTGACTCCTGCTAATACTAAGCCCAGATACCACGAACTTTGAAACCATGCAGGATGCCAGCGAAAAAATGCAGAGTTTTCTCGGAAATTTGCCGCTTTCATCCCGACAAAAAATACCCATTCACTCGCCATGAATATTAATAATATTGCCGACCAAATATTGGGTGTCAGGTTTGGGAAAAATAAGTCAATTGCAGATGCGATCGCGCCTAAACCCATAATGTGAGTTATGGGAACCAAAATTGCCGGATTTCCCGGTTGTTCAGCCGCAGAATCCGGCCTCGAAACTCGCCGGGAATTATCGGGAATTACGTATTTCCAAGCGATCCAACCTAAAATTAAAGTAGAGACTAATAAATTGAGCGATCGCCAAAACGGATTGACAAAACTAATAACAGTTAAAACGCTCCCCAAACCGAGAGCAACCTTTTCCCCAAAACTGGCAAGTTGAAACTTTCGCTTGCGGTAGAGCCACTGCGCCACACTTACCATTAACATTAAATAAGGCAACAGCAGAACACCCCAAAAAGCCCAAGGAGTTTCCTGAGAGTTGGTAAGCTGAGTTAAAAATGCCACAAGTTGTGTTTTAATCCCTAAAGGAAGCACTCGCCAAAACAGCCAAATACTCTGAAGTCCCACCGCCTCCAGCATTAGCAAATCAAACTTTTGCCAAAACCGCACTAAACGGTTATAAAAAAACCAAACAGCCAATCCGCTAACGGCGATCGCCTGTAGCGGAATGTCGCGAAAACAAACCAGCCACCCCAAACCCAACAAACCCCCTCCCACTAATTGCCATTTAAAAAAGTTGCCGGGATTTGGCTGGTCGGATATATTGTTTTCAATAGTCCCAGATGTGAGGGGGTGCTGCCAATCCAGCCATGCTAAAAGCACGCCACAAATCGCCAAAGCTAAACCCATTTCAGCGATATTTACATCCTTGACAAATATCGCTCGACCCAGTAGAATCCCTAACGAATAAGCTACTAAAGCTGCTTTTTTGTAAGTCAGAAAATCTCTGCTCAAACTGAAACCAGCGGGGAATGTTTCAGTATTTCCCCCACCTTGGATAGATTGCAATCGTTGTTGCTGAATTTGATAAACTGTAGTAGCAGCAGTTCCCACTGTACCCACATAAACCGCAGTAAGGGCAAAGCCGGCAAATGCCCACCAAGAGTGCAAATAACTCAATCCCAAGTGATTTAGGGCGATCGATCGAGTGATGTTTTTTCCTGAACCGCTTTGATATTGATATTTGATAATCCGGGCAGTTATCCATGTCAAAATAAGTGCCGCTGCAATTGCTACCGCCCAATCCCAAGGATACCGCCACAATCCAAAAGTATCCATTGCCCAAAAATTGATCGGCACTAGCAACAGCGTCACTTCTTGCAAAGTTTGAGCAGTCAAGTGCAAATTCTGCTGTCTGTTTGCCCAACTGCTAATCGCCCAAAAGGTTAAAGTATAAGCTAATAAAACTCCATATTGTCCGGCGGCAGGAAATCTTTCCCACTGACTGGCAGCTAAGACTCCAGAGGAGACAACTACCATGAACACTCCTAAAAACAACAGCCACATCACGCTAATTTCTGCCATTAGCGAGTGCAAAATTTGAGCGATAAAATTAGGGGTTTGAGTAGTTTCTGTGGGTCTAGCAACGCTTTCACGGCTGCTAGGTACTGCTTTTTGTGTTGATAAGGCAGGTACTTTTGGATCGGCAATAGGATCTCGCGGGTTCTCAATTTCAGAAAAATCTACAGCGGGATCTCTGAGTGGGCAGACTAAATACTGTCGGCACAATTCCTCAACTTCAGCGGGCGAAAGTAAACCTAGCCGCAGCCACGCATCTAAACCTGTCAACAACTCAGGATGCGACGCTAAGATGCTCAATTCAATTTTGCTCGATCGATCTTTGGGAGACGACATTGGCTTAAACTTGTACTAAGTACCTTCAAGCTATAGCCTAGATTAATGTCGAGCGAACATGGCAACATTCCGCCATCGAAATTGGCACAATAAGTATTTATTACTAAAGACCTGTCGCAGCTAGTGTCAACCGGTGAAAAAATCCCGCTGATGGGCCTAAACCCCCGTGCATCAGCGGTGAAAAACTCCTAATTAGGACACAGCAGCGGTTTCCTTACCGACATATTTCAACAAAGTCTCCACACTAGCATTGTGGTCTATGAAAGAAAACAAATGTTTGAAGAGGAGTTTTCCATCTGCATCCAAAACAAACTGAGCGGGCAAAGGAGCACCTAAAGCCTGACCGACTTGATAATCCCGAAAAACTTGACAGCCTGGATCAGAAAGCAGAGGCATTTTCAAGCCTAAATCTCTAACCACAATTTGGCTTTGGCGATCGTCGGTACTGGCAACCATCAATAATTCTATATTGCGATCGGCAAATTTTTCCCAGTTTTCATTCAAAGCTTTAATGTGAGGAAAACAGAAAGGGCAATATTGCTTTTCTGTAAAAATCCGCGTAAAAGCCAGAACCACCGGTCTATCGCCCCGATAATTCGACAGCCGCACCAATTTGCCATTATTAATATCCGGCAATTCAAAATCTGGCGTCATCTGTCCCAGCTTCAGAACATTACTCGCCGGAACAGGCAATAAATTTTGGAAAAACCGCTCATTTAACAAGCCGCTAAAATTAGTAGAAGTCAGCATATTTCCTAATTGGGTAATTGCTAATTGCTAATTTAAAAATCCGGTTAAACTGAGATATTGCAGCATTCTCAATTAGCCGTAGGGGCGGGTTCGCCAACAGCCTTAAAGCTTGCAAATAGGTTCTATAAACCCGCCCGACCCCACGAAAAATCCTCTTATTGATATTGCTGCAAGATGTCAGGTTAAAGGAATACCTCTGCGGGTAGGGACACGACACTGCCGTGTCCGTACAAATATAATCGGCTTAAACCGCAGCAAAGAATACCTTAGACTTGACAGGATCGGGAGTCATGGTCTTGTCACCGGGCTGCCAGCCGGCGGGACAAACTTCATCGGGATGAGACTGGACGTGTTGGATAGCTTGCAGAGTACGGAGAGTTTCGTCCACGTTGCGGCCGAAGGCAAGATTGTTGATAGTAGAGTGTTGGATGATGCCTTCTTTGTCGATGATGAACAGACCTCTGAGGGCAATGCCTGCTTCTGGGTCGAGGACGTTGTAGGCCGAACTAATTGTTTTTTTGAGGTCAGCAACTAAGGGATAGTTGAGGTCGCCAACACCGCCAGATTTACGGTCTGTTTGTATCCAAGCGAGGTGAGAGAATTCACTGTCCACGGATACGCCGAGGATTTCGGTATCGATTTTCTTGAAGTCCTCGAAGCGATCGCTAAATGCTGTAATCTCAGTCGGGCACACAAAGGTGAAGTCCAAGGGGTAGAAGAACAGGACTACATACTTTTTGCCTTTATAGTCGGACAGTTTAACTGTCTTGAATTCCTGATCCACTACGGCTGTTGCTGCGAAGTCGGGTGCAGCTTGACCAACCCGGAGGCATTCACTGGTCATAGATTTTGTTTCCTTTTTTACGAACTGTTACAAATATATCATACTCATAACGACTACAAGTATCTTCTCGATCAATCAAAAAAATACGCTCTCAAATTTGAGAGCGCAGTTTTTTTGATTAAATAATGGCTCAGGCGGGATTTGAACCTGCGACCTTGGGCTTATGAGTCCCCTGCGCTAACCACTGCGCCACTGAGCCAAATCTACTTCACGATTTACTATCGTAGCACGGTAGGGCTAGCTATGTCTGCTTTTGAAACAACACTATTTCTAATGACTTCTAGTAAAAGTTATGAGTTTTGGTAATCATTCAAAACCCATAACTTTCGACCAGTCGTTACCGAGAAGCGCTGGACGCATCGTCGGGCAGTAAAGCCATTGGGTTGATAGCACCCTGTCCGGCGGGATGAATTTCAAAGTGCAAGTGCGGCCCGGTACTAAAGCCGGTGCTGCCCATTTCTGAAATCTGTTCCCCTTGAGCGACTCTCTGACCCTTTTGCACCAAAATCCGGCTGTTGTGGGCATAGACAGTCTCAGTGCCGTCAGGATGGGTAATTTCCACCAGATACCCGTAGCCGCCGTCGTTCCACTGAGCATAGGTAACCACCCCGTCTGATGCTGCCACAATTGGCGTGCCGATCGGCCCTGCAATATCAATTCCCCTGTGCATCCGTCCCCACCGCCAGCCGTAGCCAGAAGTCAGAACGCCCTTAGACGGCCAAATAAACCGGCTAGCAGACTGTTGTTTGCCGTTAGGCAGATAAGTATCAGGGCTCGAAAGAGGAGGCAGTTCTGGAGAAACCATGCGTCCCAAAGACGGGTTACTTAGGGGATCGTAACCCTCGGCTCCCAAAGGAGCAGTTGCCACGACCGGCTGATCCTGAGTGCTTTTTGGCGTCAGGTTGATCGGTTGCAGTTCCGCTGCGCGAGCGGGGTCTAAACGCTCTTGCTGCTGCTTCTGAACCTGCTCAGACCAAGCTCTTGATGGCGGTCTGCTGATTTCATTCTGCACCGCCTCAGTATAGTCGGGGGTGTAGAGATATGGATTGACACTTGGCATATCCTCAGACTGGTTGACCGAGGGCCCGTCATTTGGAGCCAGGGACACCGCATTGGCGCTGATCGAATTGCGCGAGGCACGATATTCCTCTCGCAGTCTGACAACTTCTGCCCTCAAGCGTTCGGAATAAGGGTTGAGAGCTTCTGCGGTAGTCCGAGCCTCCGAATTCGATTCTGGTAAAGCGCTAGTTGGATCGGCATTTGAACCCTGGCCGCTAGTATTTGGCACGAACCCGATCGGCTGCGGGTATTCTCCCGTAGCGATGGCGGTAGCAGTTGCACTGGCTGGCGAGGGCAGGGCACTGGTGTCAACAGCACCTGTAAATGTTGGTTCCCCTTGAAGATCCAGCTTCCGTGGATCGCTAATGGTTTGGGAAACTTGAGTCAGCGAAATGCTGTTAATTTGGGGAACCATCGGCGCTGAAATATTGTTCAGACCTTCCAGGTTCTCCAGGGGAGAGACAACAGGCACTGTGGGCGCGGGTGCTGCAACGCCAGCACCGACTATTTCCGAAGTAGACGAACTGGGGTTCAAAGATGCGGGAACCGAATTCGCCGCCCAGACAGATGTAGAGTTGGAGGCAGAATAAGAGGCTGCCGCCTGCACCCCTGGATTTTTAAACCCAACTTGGGGAATTTTGAGCCGTTGATTGACATTCAGCAAGTTGGGGTTGCCGAGCTTGTTGACGGAGATCAGATCTGTGGGCGATACGCCGTGACCTTTGGCGATCGCATCTACTGTATCTCCCGGACGCACGCTGTAGAGAACCTCAGCCGGCGCGGCGGTACTTCCTGCAGGGGGGACTAGCACAGCCGTGGGCAAACTGGGTGTTGCTAAAGACTGTTCAATTGACTCGAATGCTCGATCGGGCGATGCTGCTTGACCTCCCCCGGAATTGGGAATTACAGGTGTGGCATCGAGGTCAGGAATAGTTGTCCCAGTTGCATATTCGGGGGAGGTCAGCGTCGGTGCTGACTCGGGCAAAAATGCCGCAGATGTAGATAAATTTGCTCCCCCCTCCGACCCGAACATCGTTCGACCCGATTCTGTGGTGCGGTTTTCCTGTTTCTTCAAACTGTCGATCGCCCCGTCTGCATTCGGGATCTCGATCGAACTTTGTTCCGGTACCGTCGTGACCAGCGGGGTCGCTGCGGTTGATGGCAGCCCTGTCATGGCTGCACTATCCAATGGCTCGGAGCCAGTCAGATTAAACTCTTGTTCGGGATTGACCGTCGCTGCGCGCTCTAGCGAAGCCGATGTGCTATAGCCGGCGTTCTGTTGTGGTGTGGCTTCCGTCGCAGTCGGAATTCTGAGCTGTTGGCCAACTTGGAGTATGGTATCGGGTTGGATCTCGTTGGCAGTTGCTAGTACCAACGGTTCAACTTGATAATCCCGAGAAAGCTCCCAAAGGCTTTGCCCTTCCTGCACCTTAACCGTCACCGACTCAGAAGGTGCTCCGGGCTGTTCGGCCCTGGAACCGTCAACTTGTGCGGACGTAGCCGGCCCGTTGGCCGATACTGGCTGTACAGCGGTGGATTCTGATGTCGGTGCGAGTTCAGACGCGCGAGCGCTGTCTCCATTTCTCGGTAGCAGGATGCCAGAAGCACCTACCGATATTGCCAGCCCGATCGTGGCGAGAGAGCGAACTCTGCCTGTGCTGAGCGTTGTCTGTTTGGATGGTTCCGCAGAACCGTCTCTGTCGATTTCACTAGCCTGAACAGGCTTAATTTGGGGATATGTTCGTTTCAAAAAAACGACCTCCTACTGAGAAGCGCTAACTGTCCTTGGAAACACTCAAGGGGATCGCATGACGCTGAGTTTAAATCAACAAGCAAAAATATTCTGATTGTTGACAGCTATCATGCTTAGGCCAGATTACCTTGCTTTTTTAATTTAGACAAGCTCAAACCGTCAGAAATTTTAAAATTCTCGGTCAAACCTGCTGCAATTAACCCCACAAGCCTTACACCGCAATAGCTGGAACGAATACATAAAATCTTCGTTCCGGTAAGGATCTGAACTCTTACCTATTATCTGACTTTATGCTAATTTCCGGACAGCCTACAACCGTATATTTACTAGATATAGTGTTCAGACCCAAGCTGGTACTCGCTCGCGCCCTAAATCGCTAATATCCTCTGTTTTTGTTGCTGAATCATCTGGGGAGTAATTTGGTGTTGCTGATAACAATCTGTTTTTGAATGAATAAAATATATTAATGTCGGCTATCTAGATTTTCACCCCTTTGATACAAATTTCTTATATTAAAATCGAGATTTTGTCCCCTCCGGCAGCTATTAAATATCTATATATTTATGCGTTGATAATGATTTATCCCAGCTCCCCCAACTGTCGTTTAGCCTCAAATAAACCCACAGCGGCGCTGACGGAGAGGTTCAAACTCCTGACTCCAGGCTGGCTCATCGGAATGAAAACTGTGGCGTCGCAGGCATCCAAGACGTATTGGGGAATGCCTACAGTTTCCGAGCCAAACATCAGCCAGTCGCTGGGCTGAAATTGGAATTGCGCGTAATTGCATCGCCCGCCAGTGCTGAATCCGATCGAGCGTCCCCCGCGCTGCTCCCGATAGGCCAAAAAAGCCGCTAAGTCTTCGTGGCAGTGGAGGTTGACGTAGGGCCAGTAATCTAAGCCGGCCCGTTTCAGGTAGCGATCGCTAATTTCAAACCCCAGCGGACCCACTAAATGCAGTTCTGTGCCTGTGGCAGCGCAAGTGCGGGCGATATTGCCAGTATTCGGGGGGATTTGCGGGTGAATCAAGACAAGTTGGGGCATGAAGCTAATTAAAAGCGAAAAATACAGCTATTGGGAAATTTATAAAACTACCCACAGGTAGATATACCTTATAGCTTTTATTTATAACCTTTGTCGAGATCCATTGATTAAATATTCTGATTGGTTTTTGGGAGGTGCTCTGCAACTTTTGACAATCAAGCATCCAGGATACCCGCCACGTGATTCATTCCGAAAGCAGACTCAGGACCGGTGAAATAAAAAACCTGTATCCGATGAAACTTGCCGAACGTATTTATCTCGCGCAAGTCAATCTAAAATCTAAAATCTAAAATCTAAAATCGATTGACCAGGAGGTTCGGGCTATTTGTATTCGCTGAGTACGCATAGCCAGGGGGCTAGTGAAAGCCCCCCTTATCATAACGGCGGGTACTTCAGGCAACTAACTGGGCGCACAAGTTGTCTTCAAGCTCCCATTCTTGGTGAGCCATCCCCTGAATCCCTTGCAGAATAATACTGCGGGTGTCCGAACCTCCCTCGTGCAGCTTCAACCACTGCTGGGCCGTGTTGCCTTCCCGGAGAATCTTTTTGAGTGGCGAGAGAAAGCAGCTAAAGCCGCGTTTTTTGGCGAAAGGCCAGACTTCTCGGTAAATTTCCTCAATCCAATCTCGTGCCAGAATAGTTCTGCCGTCTTGCCAGTGGGTAAGTTCGGCATCCAAACTTTGCTCGGATGCAGCAATTTCGTTGGCGTCTGTGAGGGCAACTAAGTCTTGGTTGCGCGTGGCCTCCGGTAAGGTGCTGAGTTCTAAGGGGTCTAAGCTGGGGTCTTCCATCATCTGCCAAATGCGAGCTTCTAGTAAGGCAGTGATGGCTAACAAAGCCAGAGGATTGACTTCGAGGTCGCAAATTCTCAGTTCGAGGCGGTTGAGACAGTAGGGGCGACGATCGCCATTTGGTCGCACTGCAGACCACAAATGGCGGACGTTTTGCATAGTACCGAGTTCTAGCTGTTCTTCAGTCCACTGAATGTAATGCTTGTGACTTTCAAACAGGGGGACGATGGCGGGAGTTTTGGGAAACAAACCCCACCGAGTGGAATGATAGCCCGTCACTTCGCCGTCGAGGAAGGGGGAAGAGGCGCTCATGGCAAGGTATAGCGGTGCTTCGACGCGGGCGAGGCGGATGGCGCGCATCAGCATTTCTGGTTGGGAGATGCCGATGTTGATGTGAATGCTGGCGGTGACGACTTTGGTGCCGTAGGTTTGCTCGATGTAGGTGTGGTAGGGGTTGTTGGGATCGGATCTGTAAAATCGATCGCTCCCTCCTAGAGACAGGGTACTTCCCGGCAGCAAGGTATAGTCGCCCAATTGTTTGAGATACTCGCGCAGCCGGACTCGCGGCTTGACTAAGGCGCACAGCAGGCGATCGTAGCTGCACAGCGGGGCGGTCGTGTACTCCACATTGCGGCTATCAGGCTCCCGGACAAATCCCTCTAGATCGGCGACTATGCGATCGGAGAGACCGACAACCTCACCTTCGGGAGTGCCGGTATACATTTCTACTTCAAAGCCTTTTGATAGCAGCACGTTTATTCCTCAGCTAAGTTGAGTGCTAGTTTCTAGTATCCCAAAAATTGACCTGTTCATACTATCTCCCACGAGGCAGAGTTGACTTTTTTCGCGACTGGCACTGAAACGGGGTTTTTCTGCGCCAGCTTGTTTGAGCATTTGTTTCCTAGTTGGGGGCCTGCCACGACAAATACTGCCATGACAAAGAGTTTCCGAGGCGGTTTTAGACTCAGAAAGGCTGTTTGTTCGATCGCGCTTGTGTTTGATTCGGTATTGGGGGCGATCGAACTTATGGTGAATAGAACCCACTCCTGCCTCAGTTCGACATCTGTTTTCTGCCTTGAGGGGGATAGCCGCAGATATATATTGGGTGCGATTCTAAAAGAGAGCTCTGCAATATTTTTGAGCTATAATATTAACCCCTAAAAATCCCTGTGAAAGAGCAAGACAGAACTCCTCCCAATTTTTGGAATATGCTAAGCAATTTAGCCTTAGTCCGGTTTTTGCTTTTATTTGCTTCTGGTTGGGCTGGACTGCAACTTTTAGCTTACTTTGAAACTGCAGTCGCGGTTTTCACCATTGCTGCACTCGTGGCTTTTTTGCTCAACTATCCGGTGCGAACTCTCCAAAGATTTTTACCGCGAAGTTTAGCTGTCGCCTTCGTTGTCTTGCTCACCATTTTAGTTTTTGGCGGTCTCACCGTCACTGTAGGCGTCACTCTTTTATCTCAAGGACAGCAATTAATTGACAGCCTGACTGAATTTGTGAATGCTCTGGCGCCTCTGTCCGAGCGCCTCGAAGCATTCCTGCGGGCGAGAAACCTGCAAGTTAACCTGCGAGTTATTGAGGAACAACTGCGAAATCAAGCTTTATCTGGAGTTGTTTGGAGTATTGCTTTCTTACAAGTATTTTTAACCAATTTATTAAATTTAATATTAATTATGGTGGTGGCTTCTTTCATGTTACTTGATGGAGAGAGGCTGTGGCTGTTAGTTCTCAAGTTTATACCTCGACACCTGCACAGGCGTTTAAGTATAACAATAGAGAAAAACTTTTTAGGATTTTTTCAGGCACAAATTCTGTTAATGTTATTTTTGACAACAGCTAGTTTTGGAATTTTCCTACTGTTAGATGTGAGATTTCCTTTAATTTTAGCATTTATTATCGGATTGTTTGATTTAGTTCCAGGGATTGGAGCCACGCTGGGGATTAGCTTAGTTTGTTTTATTGTATTGTCTCAAAATGTGTGGCTAGCTTTAAAAGTATTGGCAGCTTGCATTGTTTTGCAGCAAATTCAAGACAACTTTATTCATCCCAGACTGATGCAAAATTCCCTTAACCTCAATCCGGTAGTGGTATTTTTTGCACTGTTAGTGGGGGCAAGATCAGCAGGACTTTTAGGCATATTTCTAGCAATTCCGCTAGCGGGAGTGATAGTTAGCTGGTTTGACATTGAAGAAATGCAAGCGGAAGGTTAATGGATACAGCCATCCTATTTTATAAAATCAGGCTGCAACATCCGATTTTAACCGGCCGACTAGAAGTCCCATGCTTCAAAAACTATCCTGTGCCCAAAGCGCCAATAAAAATAAAGAGAAGTAAAAAGAAAAAAGCAACGTAGGGTACACCTCACATCTTGCACCATTCTCAATAACAGGCTTTCCGGCCTGTTCCACAAAGAGTGAATTTTCTTGTGGAACAGGCCGGAAAGCCTGTTCATAAAAGGATTATTGAGAATGGTGCAACATATGAGGTACACCTTACTGTGTCAAGTTAATGAATAAATTGCAAGTCAGTAGGAAATCTTTCTTCTTCTGGTTCTGGATCATAAATGTAATCGCAGTCAAAACGCAGAGCTTGAGAGTGGCGACTGATAGAAAATCCGCAATTACTCACCATTTCTGTAGTAAAAGTTGCCATGACTAACTCAATAAGTCTTCTATAGGAAATGTTAGGTAGTTGAACGTAATAGGTGCGTCGGGCAAAAAATATTCTCTCATCTTTCGGGAGAATTATGCCATTAATTCTGTGTGCGTGTTGAATCGGCTTGATATAGGCCTCAATAAACTGCGACTGATTTTTTTGGAGTCTCGCTAATCTTTCGTGTTGCAACCAGCTCATTTGAAACACAATTTTAATAAATTCAAAGCCCAAAATGTAGTTAAAAACATTATTGCGTTCTTCTGTACTCAAGACGAAGCGGAGTGCAGATTCTAAATATTGGTCAGTTTCTCGGAGCGATTGTTGAGCTGAGTGGATATAAAATTGTTTGATGTAGCTTCTTAAATCTGATTCGTTTAATTGTTTTTTGACCCGAAATCTGATTAAATACTCTTTGACTCGGTGTAGAGTATCTACATCTTCAAACATTTTTGAAACTAAACCGTCGGCTGTATAATTATCTAAAAATTCTGCTTGCAAGTCGGGAGTAGATGCACACAATATGTAGCAGAGAGACAAGACATAGCGCCGTTGGTTCCAAGGCAAGCTTTGGGCCCATTCTTTAACTTCTACAGGGAGTTTTTGGAGCACGGTATCTGTGTGGGGGAGTTGAGCAAGGTCGGCATATTTATGTTTTTGTTTAATCATTGCCTGAAACCTTATATTAGTAAGTATACAGAGTCGTCGATCGCAGATGATGGGAGAGGAGATATGCGAGGGAGGCGGTCAGTTATTCTGTCTTATTTTATTGCCATCTATCTAAATATACATTCTGGAGGGAACAGAGGGCGTGATCTGTCTCACACTTTAGCGACTTTTAAATCACAAATGCTAGCTTTTCGCATCACATTTTGCGACTGTGAGTGTCACCCATAAAACTTATTCACGTCACTGGAGCAACAGTGGGTTTCGTTGAGGATTAAGTCGGGTGATTCATAAGTTTTTGTTAGTAATCATTACTGAGATCGATCGTGAAGTTGACTACAAGTATTTTCCCGGAAAATCAGTGCCAAGACTTAACTTTTTGCGAGATCCTCGTGCAACAAATGCGACAGTGGCTCGATAGCATTGCAGTGGGAAAGCCACCAGTAACTCAGTGGTGTGCTAACTTATACTCGCACGGTGTTCTTGTCAGAGATATATCTAGTTATTGGGACACTATTTTTTCCACATACTGCCTATGTGCAAGCTTAATCCTCTGGAGTTTAGACTAAAAAAGAGAGAACGGTGGCAAAAGCAGGACTTGAGCCACCGCGCCGGGAGAGAATGAGGGTGAAAAATAAAACCTATCCACTCCCTCAATGAACAGTGAACGATTAAAGGACTTTCGTCAAGCAGCATACGAATTATTGGTGCGAGCGAAAGATGCCACATTCGAGCTCATGGATGCAGTAATGACAACAAGGAATGCGGCTTGTTTGGCGGAATTTTCGCTCAATCCATTATTCAATCGTCAATGCAAGAGCGTCTACGAAGCGTTACAAGACTGTAGACCAGACCGAAAAAAACTGATGGAGTTGTATCAAGAGCAATTAGAACAGCAAGTACCTGCAACAGAACATATATTAGTGGCGATCGATCATACTGTATGGGGGAGACCGGACGCTAAAACCTTAAAAGACAGAACCCATGAATATCAGGGGGGTGTAATTATTGGACAAGGGTACAGTACAATTGCCTGGATACCTGAAGCTCAAGGAAGTTGGGCATTACCCCTACTCCATGAAAGAATTAGTAGTGGGTCTTCACCCATACTTCAAGCAGCTTCTCAACTTAAACTTGTTTGTGAACAGAGCATCAATCCAGTCTTAGCAGTCTTAGACCGAGAATATGGCAATGCAAATTGGGTATTAGCGCAAGCAGACATTCAAGCTGATTGTTTAATGAGAGTCCGAAAGAATGCCTGCTTATGGTCAGCACCACCAGCCTATAGTGGTCGCGGTAGACCACGGAAACACGGGCAAAAAATGAGACTCAATGACCCAACCACATGGCTTCAAGCGGATACAGAGATTGAAATTGACGAACATCCAGATTTGGGAAAAGTCCGAGTCAGACAATGGATTGACTTACATTTTTATCGCGCCCCTCGACAAAAAGTCAATTTAATCCTGGTGGAAAGAATGAAGCCCATGTCAAACGGTCAGCCGTTTCCACCCTTATGGTTGGCTTGGGTGGGAGAACGAACTCTACCCTTAGAAACAGTCTGGTTCAAATATTTACGACGTTTTGGAGTGGATCATTGGTATCGGTTTGCTAAGCAACGATTGCATTGGACTTTGCCTAACTTGAGAACTCCCGAACAATCCGAGCGGTGGAGTGATTTAATGCCGTTGATGAGTTGGCAACTCTGGCTGGCTAGGGATTTAGTTCTCGAACATCGACTGCCTTGGCAATCTGCTACGATTAATTTAACCCCTGGACGTGTTGCTCAATCAATGTTGTCGCTTTTAGTTGACATTGGTACTCCCGCAAAAATGCCTAAACAGAGGGGAAAATCCCCCGGCTGGGAAAAAGGAAGGGTACGGACGGTAGCACCGCGATATCCCACTGTGAAAAAACGGGTTTCTCGACGTAAAAAGTCTTCAAGATTAGTTATTTAATCTTCTCCCTCTTAAGTTTTTGAGTAACAGCTTGCCGGATATTCAAAGGCGGCTACTTTTGGCTGCAATCATTTTTTAGTCTAAACTGCAGTAATCCTGTCCATGAGGAATTAATCATTGGTCACAAGTTAAGCCTGTATGCCAGTTGTCAAGGGGATTTGAGAAGATGTGTCAAAGAAAAATTGGTTTTTG
>NZ_JAUBUC010000200.1:0-2148 GCF_036705285.1 Microcoleus sp. B4-C1
ACGTGCGATTCGTTGTAATGTGAATCACGGTTCAAATCCGTACATAACATTACCAACCAACTCCAAAAAAGAAGGTTGAACTCTCGGTCTGATGCGGGTGAAAATCCCGCCCACCAGACTCAGGTGTGACTCCCTATCTGCCTACACTGACCAGACTCGGTTTCTGGAGAGTGAAGCTAGGAACAGGGCGCAATCAGACATCCATTGTGGGGTGACACTGGCGCTAACGGGGAGTTCCTACGGTGAAAACAGAACCTAAGAAAGCAACCTATTGCCAAGCGGGACACAATACCAAAACCCGACTTCATTGGAGTTTATTCCTGCCGAGCTTGTTTTGAGCAACGGTATGAGTCTAAGGAATCCAATGGTTGAAGTGGTTCCACCTAACGGAACAAAACAATCTAACCGAGGGAACGAATAAAAACGGACTGAGGGTCAAGGGGAAGTCGAACCCCAAGTAGGCTAGACGAGCAGCGGAATCCCCTTAGTCCGGGTAGGACAGACCGTAATTGGTCTGAGGTGTTCAGAAAACATAAGTTAGAGCAGAGCATGATTAGACACAGCAGCAATGTTAGTGAATCTTGGAAGACGTTACCGTGGAAGAAATTCCGCCGTGATTTATTCCGCCTACAAAAACGAGTGTTTAAAGCGATTCAAGTTGGAGACAAGCAGAAAGCGAAGTCCCTTCAAAAGCTAATTCTGAAATCTCGGGCTGCAAGAATGTTGGCGATACGTCAAGTAACTCAACTAAATGCTGGCAAAAAGACTGCGGGAATCGATGGAAGAGCCTCACTCACATTTGAGGAAAGGTTGGCTCTGAGTGAAGAACTCAGAGCCAAAAGTAACAACTGGAAACATCAGAAGTTACGTTCAATACCAATCCCAAAAAAGGATGGGAGTACCCGCCTCCTTAAGATACCGACTATCGCCGATAGAGCGTGGCAATGCCTCGCAAAATACGCGCTAGAGCCAGCACACGAAGCAACTTTTCACGCTACGAGTTATGGATTTAGAACAGGAAGGTCGGCACACGACGCACAAAAAATTCTGTTCAACAATCTACGCTCTTACTGCAACGGAATAGAGAAACGGGTTATCGAACTCGATATCGAAAAATGCTTCGACAGGATAAGCCACAACAGCATCATGGAACGACTGATTGCCCCAAGAGGCATCAAGACCGGAATATTCCGCTGTCTAAAATCAGGAGTCAATCCAGAGTTTCCCGAACAAGGAACCCCGCAAGGGGGCGTGGTAAGTCCATTACTCGCCAATATCGCTCTCAATGGGATTGAGGAAATACATCAATCAGTTCGCTATGCGGACGACATGGTAATAATTCTGAAACCTAAAGATAATGCGGAGGCAATACTTGATAAAGTCAGCGAATTTCTGGCAGAACGAGGTATGAAGGTTAGTGACAAGAAAACTAAGCTAACAGCTACGACAGATGGGTTTGACTTCCTCGGTTGGCACTTCAAAGTGCAAAAAAACGGGAAATTTAGATGCGTTCCATCAGCGGACAATTTTAAAGCGTTCCACCAGAAGGTAAAACACATCGTTAACAACTCGAATTATGGTTCTACAGTCAAAGCTGAGAAATTAGCCCCTGTAGTTAGAGGTTGGAGAAATTACCATCGCTACTGTAAATTGGATGGGTCACGGTTATCGCTGTGGTTCACCGAAAAAAGAGCCTTCAAGGTATTCAACAAGGAAGCAAAACAGAATCGCTACACTGTCGAGAAATTGATAGAAAAAGCATTCCCGGCGGTTCCTTACTCCGAAAGCAAATTTGTCAATGTCAAAGGGGAGAAATCGCCTTACGACGGAGATATCACCTACTGGAGCGAACGTAACAGCAAACTCTACGACGGTGGAACCTCTAAAGCCTTAAAACGGCAAAACCATAAATGTGGAAAATGTGGCTTAAAAATGCTAGGCGATGAAAAGGTACATCTGCATCACGTAGATGGTTGCCACAGTAATTGGAAAATAAACAACCTTCTAGCGGTTCACGAAAGCTGCCACGACTATATCCACATGAGCAAAGGCGAAAGCCAAGAACATCGGGAGCTGGGTGCGGGGAAACTCGCACGCCCAGACCTAACAGAGAGGGGCGGGGAACAATATCCCCCCTCGACTCAACCC
>NZ_JAUBUC010000095.1:0-24391 GCF_036705285.1 Microcoleus sp. B4-C1
TATTAATTACCTCACTAAATTTCTACCTTTCTTTATGTATCTTAACATAGTTTTGTTTTTTTTCGCCGACCTACTTATAATTATAACGTGATTAAGAATAACCATCTACGTGTTGAAATAATTTAATAAGGTGAAACTCCTTTCTTTGGTTCGTCTCAGCTTGACTGTAGCCTGACCAAACAAGCAATAGTGAATTATTGAGCGTACCTATCTGGCGTTGTGATGGACTCTGAAAGCATAAACAAACAAACAAAGTATACGCAAGGCTTGGATTTGTCCAATCGCTGAGTGGGTAGAGGTGCATTGATAACGCCTTTGAAAGTCCCTTTGTGGTCTTAATCAAGAATCCCCCCGATTCATCGGTGGGGAGTATCAATTTTCCCCCCTCAATCCGCCTATGTGCCAGTTGATGGTGCCGAATGTGGGTTGGAAATCATCGGTGATGGGCAAATCCGAGGGGAACTCGAAGCTCAAACAGCTCGCTTCGGCATCGACAGCAGCGTTGTATTTAGTGGCTGGCTGTCTCAGGGGGAGTGCGCTCTCAAAATGCAACAAGCTCATGCAATGGTTTTCCCCAGTGTGCGGGAATGCGGCGGGGCAGTGGTGATGGAGGCAATGGCAGTGGGCTTACCCGTCATAGCAACGAACTGGGGCTGCCCGGCAGATTAGGAATGAGAATTAAATAACTTACAATGCGTGATGGTTCTTGTGGGATGGGCGTCCCGCCCGTCCAGAAAGGGTGGGCTATAAGCCCAACCCCTACTCCCCACTTTCAAGAGTGTAAATTATTTAATTCGCGATCCTTATCTGAATTCCACTTGCGGTATTTTAGTAGAACCCACTTCCAGAGAAGGCTTTGTCAAGGGACTGACAGATGCGATGCTCAAGCTCGCTCAGTCACCAGAATTGCGGCAGAGTATGGGTTGTGCGGGACGGGAACGAGTCCGGCAGTATTTTGATTGGGAACGCAAAGTCGATCGAATACTTGAAATTTATCAACAAACGATCGACGATTGCCCCAAGCATTAGGTAGCCGAGCATTAAAGCATAAAGCAGCAGCTTTCAGGTTGAAAGCTGCTGCTTGGGGGTGCTAAAAAAGTATGTGGCGGCCCCAAGACCCCCCTCTACCTCCTAGCGATCTAAAAACGGGTTAACCCGTTTGTTTGGTTAACCCGCGAGCTTGGAAACATGCAGATCAATTAGTTTTGCACTACCAGCTTAACGTTGGCATTTTGCAAACCGCGCTGCTTGACTGCTGCCAAGGTCTTGTTAACTGCGTACTTCTGGTTGATAGAGTTGATTAACTCTGTTTGATTGTGTTTTTTGGCGACGCCCCAGAGGTCGGCAATCAGGTCAAAAGAACCATCGCTATTGCGAGACCAACCCAGGTCATATTCGCCTTCGAGAATCGCCACGATGTCGGAGCGAACGCGCTGACCGTTATAGCCACGAACATCAGCTTCTGACTTGACTGAAATGCCCAAGTCGCGCAGGGAAGCTTTCAGGATTTCGGCATCGGTGATTTTGGTACGCAGTGTGCTAAAGTGAGACATTGGATTTCCTCCTAATACAACTGAGAGAGAAACAACAACGGTCTGGATTTAACGGTGCCGCTTGGCGGCTCTTGAATCGAACTGCTAGCTGTTGCTAGCCTTTGCTCCTGTTTGGACCAGGAGAAAGCTTTTAGAATTCCATTCGCTGATATTCAGCGACGGAAGACGCAGCGGGCCGTGCACGCTGTCTAGCCCAATCTCGCAGGGCGGTGACCTGTTCGGTCATTGTTTTAGACAGTGGCATTGTGGATTTAATGGCCGCGATGATGTCTAGCTGCGTAAACTCTCGATCTTGAGCGAAGGCTTCGTACATTGCGGCTACTAGCGCTTGCTCAATCTCTGCACCTGAAAAGCCCTCGGAAACATTGGAAAGTTGCTCTAAATCGAAGCGAGTAATTTCCCGACGGCGCTTTGACAGGTGAATCTTAAATATATCTTGGCGTTCTTCTTTGGTAGGCAGATCAACAAAGAAGAGTTCGTCAAATCGGCCTTTCCTCAAGAATTCTCCCGGCAACCGCTCGATTCGGTTTGCTGTTGCCATTACGAAGACTGGGGAAGTCTTTTCTTGCATCCAAGTGAGGAAGGAACCGAAAATCCGGCTGGAGGTGCCTCCGTCTGAGTCGGCAGAACCAGTGCCTCCTGCAAAGGCTTTGTCTAGTTCGTCGATGAAGAGGAGGGCTGGAGAGATGGATTCTGCGGTTTTGAGGGCATTGCGGAGGTTGGCTTCCGATCGACCCACCATCGAGCCGTCGTAGACTCTACCCATATCTAGCCTCAGCAGGGGCAGTCCCCAGAGGCGGGAGGTGGTCTTAGCAATCAGCGATTTTCCGCATCCCGGTACGCCGAGAATTAACATCCCTTTTGGTTGGGGCAGACCGTATTCTCTAGCCCTTTCTGTAAAGGCGTTGGAACGCTGTCTCAGCCACCGCTTCAGCTCTTCTAAACCGCCGACTGCATCCAGGGTTTCGTCTTCTTCAATGAACTCTAGAATGCCGTTGCGCCGAATTAATTGCTTTTTCTCCGATAGAACTATGTCTACTTCTTCTTCTGTGAGGCGCCCAGTCGAAACTTGGGCTTTGCGATAAACTTTTTCAGCTTCGTCCTTGGTCAATCCCAAGGCTGCTTTTAAAAGTTTTTCTCGCCCTTCTGTGGTAATGCGTCGCGATTTCGTTTGCTCCAACTGACCAGATAATACTTGGTTTAGTTCCTTCATGTCGGGCAACGCGAAGTCTAATACCACTACTTCCTTTTCTAGCTCGATCGGAATTTGCTGCAAAGGAGACATCAGTATAATTGTCTTTTGCGTTCCTTTGAAGTGGGCGATCGCATCGCGCAACCACCTCGTTACCGGAGGAGAATCTATAAAAGGATGCAAATCTTTGAAAATGTAGATGCTAGCGTTACTGTTGGGTTCTCGCTGCCTGATCACCCATTCAATTGCTGCCTCTGGCGAGACGGTGTTGTGTTGGGTGGTGGTGCGGGGTTGACCATACTCCACAATGCCGTGAGTTACAGTCCAGATAAATACTCGTCGCTGTGGTTTTGCTTGAGCTATTGTCGAAATTGCTTGCTCACACCGCTCTTCCTCGGATGTCACGAGGTAGATCAGAGGATATTGAGCTTGGATTAGAATACTGATCTCTTCTTGCATATTCCTCGACCCACTAGAGACGGTGCTATCTTTGCTGAATCTCAATGCTGCCATTAGCCCTCTTACTGAAATGTTCAGTTTTAGCTTTTTGGGGAAGCAAGGCATTCTTAGCAGGGAACCAATTCTTCCTCTCCCGGTTTTGCCGTGCTGGCACTGACGCCCGACACCTGCTTTACTGGAAGATCCTGTTCAGCCAATACGCTCGGCTGACTTGTTACGGATGCCAGTTCTCCATCTCGCATTACTACTGAACCCGTGCATTCTGGACAGTTGTATACCCGATGGGTTTGTCCGTAGGAGGCTTCTACTTCGTCAACCAGTTCGGGATTTCCTAGGTAGAAGACAATTGCCCTTTCTGCAATTGATGACATCGGTTCAGTTTCGACTGCGGCTCGGATTTTGAGCTGGCGATGCAGTTCTGGTGGAAGATACAATGTAACTTTTTGCTTTTCTTGCATAGGACAGTGAATTGACTTACCCGGGTATGTATATCAGATTAGCCGCTTAATTCTTTGCTGTCAAGCCTCTATGCTGCTTTAGCGTCATCTTGTAATATTTCGTTACATTTGAGGTAATTCTGGGGCAGTTAACAACGAAAAACTTAGGGGTGTAGCTGATGAGGCCGAGGTGCAGCGGCAGGTATGGGTAGCGTCAAGGACGATCGACCAACTATAAATATGAACAATAGATATATAGGAGTAGGGCCAACAAATTCTTTGAGTCGCCATCTGGGGTAAGGTGCGCCATCAGCGCCCAGCCCGCTCATGAGTGCGCCGTCATTACTGACAAGTTAAGCTAAAACCCACATTCCGCAGATGTGATGATATTACTGGTATTTTTCAAAAATCAAAGCCATCAAACTTTTTTTAGTCTAACTTTTTTAACTTTAATTTATATTTTTTATGAAAATTAAGTAGTCAAGCAAAATTAATTACATAATTATCTCCAAATTCTTTAACAATAGTCCGGACAGTTTTTGGAACTATACTACAAGCTTACGCGGGGCAAGGAGCATAAAAAAGTCGAATTAAATGTAAGTCAGGGGTGGAGCTGACATTGATTTAATTATCCACAGTGGCTCAAAGTCAAGCGAGCATAAGCCATTGGGCCAAAAACTGTCCGAACTATTGTTTTAAGTCTCCTGATTCGTTAAAATTATCCCAGCTCATCCGATCTAAGAATACATACCCTTCAAAGCAACTAGCTGATAGTTTGGCTCGCCTCTCTACGCTTTTTCCGGCTTTTCCTCTGACTATCGGACGGATGTGGGGTTGGCTTAAACTTACTATTCTATCCTCAATACTCTGTTTATTATTATCAAATAACCATTGCTGTTGGCGATAGACATCTGTAAGGACTAGCAAGGTTTTATTTTGCTTTTTGTTCAGGCATTCTATGGTCGCACCTGCATCGATTAGCTGTTGAATATGAGGTAGATTTCTTTTAATATATTGGAGCTGTTTTTTTAGTGCCTGTTTTCTTTTGTTTCGGGTGGGCTGTCTTTGTTTAGCTACTGCTAAGTAGTCTTTTCTTGCTAGATTACGGTAGGTTCTTGGTTTTTTACTGGTTTGATATTTGATCTGTTTATACAGGATGTCTATAATTTTTTCGGTATGAACTCTGGCTTTGTTTAATAGTCCTAAGTCGGTCGGATAGGTAATGTCGGCTGGGGCACAGGTAGCATCTATGATTAATTTTCCGCGATTGGGTGACTCATTTTTGGCGTCCGAATCCTTTTTTTTTATGGTTTAACTGGGGTGATGGAGCGGATTTTTTCAACCATTCGTTCGTTAAGTTTATTAATTAGATTCTGGCTAATTCGTTGCCGAAAATGAACTAATAGAGAGGGGTCAAAGGGTAGCTCGTTACTGTAGCTTGATTGACCAATAAAGTATTGTAGATAGGAGTTTTCCCTAATCTGTTCTACTCTTGGACGATCGCTAATTCCCAGTTTTTTTTTAATGATTAATACTCCCAACGCCATCCGAAAAGATTTGGCTGGTGCACCATGCGCTGTCGGGAAGTTAGCCGCATATTCTGATTCAAATTCATCCCACGGGATTATTTGGGCCATTTTTACCCAACGGTTGAGGGCTGACAATTTACATCCGTTGGTTAGTTCAAAGTCTAAGGGTTGGAGGGGAGCAAGCTCAGCTTTTCTGTACATGATCGCAGGTGGCTATGCACGGGTTTTGACCTATTTTACCTGTTTATCACGGCGACTTTACTCTCGCTCGCGCGATCGAAACCTTTCGCCACGCAATATGCGATCGATTATTCAGCAAGCCCTAATATATTCAGATCATCTCAGTGGGATGTTAAGAACTCGCGATTTGGATAGCGAACTCTTAACCTCCCACTATAATTCCGATGTCAGCGGATTTGATAGAAGTTTTTTTGAACAGGCGATCGCACTTGCACCTCAAAACGATTAGTTACGATGTGTTTGCTTTTTTAGCTTTTACTTGTGATCGCCCATAATTCACCAGAAACGTTTAAATTTCAACCATATAATACTTCTTCTACAGGCGGCGTGGCGTCTGTGGGGTCGAACTGTTTGATTTTCAAAGCTTGTAGCAAAAACAACCAGATATAAAGTGGATTCAAAAAAACATACCGCTGCCAAAGCCGCCGAGGTTCCTTCATCATCCGAAACAGCCATTCCAAACCTATTTTAGATAAAAAGTCAGGAGATTTAGCCAAATTACCCGCATGAAAATCGTAAGCAGCACCTACAGCAATCAACGGCATTGATAAGTCGTCCCGGTATTCGTAAGCCCAGACTTCTTGCCGGGGACACCCCAAGCCGACAAAGGTAATTGCTGCACCGCTGTTGCGAATTTGCTGTGCAATTTCTTGTTTCTCTTGGGGCGAAACGTGCCTAAATTTAGAAGGCTGAGTTCCAGCAATAATTAACTTGGGAAAACGCTGGCAGAGATTGTGAGATAAAGCTTCCAGTACAGAAGCTTGAGATCCGTACAAATAGATAGGTAATCCTTCTTCTGCCGCACGTTCGCAGATTTGTAACATCGCATTCGGCCCGCAAACTCGATCGGGCAATTCCGTATGGTAGAGCCAATTTAACGCCCACCTGACCGGCTGTCCGTCTGGCAATACTAAGTCCATGTGATTAATCCGATAACGATGAGTGCTGTCGAGAACCCCAGTCATTACCCCGTGAACCGCGAGAGCAGAAACTGACATTGGTTTTCCGGCGCTGGCTGCAGCAATAATTTTGCTAACAGCCGCTTCATAATTAACCGCATTTACTAATATGCCCAGTACATTCTTTTTCCCTTTATCAATCATGGAGCACCTCTTTAAGTCAACGCTCGCGGTTACACTCATAAATCTCCCCTAAGATTTGTTTAACCTTGTATTCTTCAATCGTTTACCGAAATTCCCAGCACATTCTTTTTGCCCCGCTCAATCATTAGAATCCTCTCTCAGCCAACGATCGCGGTTACATTCATAAATCTCCTGTAGGATTTGTTTAACGTTATATTTCATTTTCCAGTTGGGATAGTGACTGGAAAATTTGGAATTGTCGCTAATCCACCAAATGTGATCGCCAATGCGATTCCCTTCAGCATAAGTCCAATTAAACTTGCGTTCCGCAATTGCCTCGCACATCTGGATAGCTTCTAACATCGAACAATTGCTGTACCTGCCTCCTCCTGTATTATAAACTTGGGCGCTTTTGGGAGCTTGATAAAATTCATAAAATGCCGAAATTAAATCCGCGCTATGAATGTTATCGCGAACTTGCTTGCCTTTGTAGCCAAACACTGTGTAAGGAGTTCCCGTGACAGCACACTTCATCAAGTAGGCGAGGAAGCCGTGCAATTGAGCTCCAGAGTGATTTGGACCCGTCAAACAGCCGCCGCGAAAACAAGCGGTGTTCATATTAAAATATCGACCGTATTCTTGGACTAAAACGTCAGCAGCTACCTTAGAAGCACCAAACAAACTGTGTAGGCACTGATCGATGGACATATCTTCCCGAATGCCACTTTCGTAAGTATGGCCAGGTTCAATTTCCCACCTGTGTTCTAATTCAATTAAAGGCAAACTGTTAGGCGTATCGCCGTATACTTTATTGGTAGAAGTGAAAATGAAAACCGCTTTAGGACAGTACAAGCGAGTTACTTCTAGAAGATTGAGAGTGCCGTTGGCATTGACGGTAAAGTCTATTTTCGGAGCACGGGAAGCCCAATCATGGCTGGGCTGGGCTGCTGTGTGAATGACTAATTCGATCGACTCTCCGTACCGCTGAAAGATATTGGTAATCGCTTCATAGTCGCGAATGTCCACATCTAAGTGATAATACTTGGTACCCAAGGACTTTTCGAGCAGTTGGCGGTTCCAGTTTGTAGAACCATCAGCACCAAAAAAGAACTGGCGCATATTATTGTCGATCCCAACTATATCTAAGCCTTGTTTGGCAAAGAACTGACACGCCTCAGAGCCAATTAAACCCGCCGAGCCAGTAATGATTGCAACGCCCACGTTTCACCGCCTGAAAAAATATAGTTTTCTTTGTTTTGCCCGATCGAATAAATCAGAAGTTATCCTGATTTTCCGTCGAATACATCTTCGCACAATTGGGCAAAGAATTTACCTTTGATATTCCAATCATAGATTTCCCTGACGCGCGTTTGACCCGATCGACCCAAGCGATCTCGCAATTCACGATCTAGGGCTAAAGACACTATAGCTTCTGCTAGACCTTGCACAGTGCGATCGGGGTCAGTAGCAGCCACTTTAATCCCCGTTTGAGCCGTCACTTGAGTAGCCGGGCCCCCCAAATCCAAACAAATTGTGGGACGACCAACCCCCATCATTTCCGTGCACACAAAACCACCAGAGTCATGCAAACTCGGATGGAGGAGAACGTGAGACTCCCCCATTTTAGAAAGAGTTTCAGTGCGAGATAAAGTTCCCCAAAAAAATACTTTATTTGCTAGTCCCAATTCTGTTGCCAAAGCTTCCAAACGCTGCCTTTCCGGCCCGTCTCCCACAATCCAGTATTCCGATTGTTCCAGCTTCGCCTCCGCAAATGCACGGAGTCCCAAGTGCACCCCTTTCCAATGTAAGAGACGACCAACACTGATGAATCTAATTGGTTGCTCCGGCGGGGTAGGAAATTTCTCTAGTTCTTGAATTTCCTGCTGCGATAAACCGACTTGCGAGAAAATCTTCACGTTTTTTGCTTTGAGAAATCGCAGTCTGGCTGCGGTTTCTTCCGTAGTCGCCAGCGCCACGGCACTGCGGCGCGCCGTCAGACCCACAAACGGATCGCGTTCTCCTACGCTTTGAGCCAATGCCCGCAGCGTTTCGTAAATTTTCCCCCGGCGACTAAAATCTTGCCAAAAAGGCTTTGGTGCTGCCTCTGCACCCCCCACAGGCCCCCAAATAAAAGGATGCGGCAACAGCGCCAGGAAACTGGGAGACCAATGTTTGACATAAGTCACGTGATGTACTATGTCAAAACCAATTTCGCGATCGAGCTTCCGAGCGATAAAATAAGCCCAGATTTGCCACAGATAGTAGTGAAGTTGCAGCAATCCTTGTTTCCCCTTCCAATCTTCGCTCCACCCAAACGGATCAAAATAAACAAAGTGCAGGTTGGGCACTGGGTTCCGCTCTAGTTCTGCTTCAATGTACGATCGACAAAACGTGCGAGTAAATACCCAACTTTCGTGATGTTTAGCAGATTGGATAACAGTATTCCATCCTACTCCCTCTTCGGAGCCGAGATTCGGTTCGCAAGCAAACGCAGATAATAAAACTTTCATGGCTAATTGGTAATTGCTAAGTGGTAATTGCTAATTGGTAATTTTTCCCTCTTCCCTCTTCCCTCCCTCCGTTAAATCCTTTAAAAAATCCTTTGCCGAACTTGCTTCACCTATTCTCCATCAAAAAAGATGTAACTTCGACGTAAGCCTTAGCTGCTGTTTCAGGCGTTTTTTGAGAAATTATCTGTCGTGAACGCTCTCCCATCGACTCAATCAAATTAGGAGCATCTAGAAAAAATTGCATTTTCTCCGCTAACTCTTTCGCACTGCTAGGGTCGAAAATATAACCGTTCTCGCCTGACATAATTAACTCACAGGAAGCTGCACCATTTGAACACAACACTGGTTTCCCGAACACCATCGCTTCGGGTACAACCATACCCCAGACATCCTCAAAAGTAGGAAACACAAAAATATCAGCTTGCTGAAAATAAGCACCTAAATTTCCATATTCTACCCATCCCGCCCACGTTACTTGCTCTTCAAAATCGCACTGTTTAATAAATGCTTCCAGTTCTTCCCGCTGATCTCCCTTGCCAATAATCAACAGTGAATAATCAACATAACCTTGATTTTTAAGAATAGCGCAAGCTTCTAAAAGCGTTTTAATTCCCTTTCTAGCCGTGATGCGCCCTACATACAGAAAAATCGGGCGTTTCAACTGCAAGTTTTGGGGCTGAGTCTGATCCAATCGTTTCAGCAAAGCTCCCGCATCAGGTACGAGATAGGTTCTGGTAAAAATTTTATCCTCCGGTACGTTTAGAACTTCCATCAGATATTTTTTACCCGCATTGCTATTGGCAACAAAAGCATCGGCAAACTGCACAAGGATGCGGCGCACAAATGTCCTAAAACTGGAATCTCGAAAGTCTGTATTTGGGGAACTACCATCGTAAATAATCGCAACTTTCCACCTCAGTAGCGGTTTTAAAAACGCAACAATTACAGTCCACAAAGAGAAAGCTTGGGGAAAGACCACATGAGGTCTAAATTTTAGCAAATAGCCGATAATACTAGGCGATACTACAATGAATCCGCGATCGTATCCTGTTTCTATCTTTTCCGTCTCGACAAATTTAGTCTCCCCTACCAACTGAATTGCCGATGCTCCCGGCAGGGTCGGATCGAACCCAGACCAAACACGACCAGTATAAAATACAGTATTCTTAAAAATTTTCGTAAATTCCCTCAAAACAGGCTGCCAGTAAGCTCCCAGTTCCACTTCCGGGACAAGCCAAGCAATGCGGAGTTCATTTCTATCAACCATCCTATTCACCTTGAGTTTTGTTTTTAGTCAATCCCAGTTTACTCAACACTGAAAGCCAAACTAACCTGCGATAAGGTAGCAGCCAATAAATTGGCCACAACCAGCCACCATGCCGCTGAGTAAATACTTTCCACTCTTGAGCCGGTTGCAGGGTAGTATCTTTGAATGATAAACCTTTCGGTTTGCTCATTTTATCCAATCCTTCACTTAAATTATCAGCAGCCGTTTTGATCACTTGGGGGTTGAGAGAACAAGTGCCTAAATAGCCAGGAGAAATCCAAACTGTACATCCTTTCTGTCTGGCTCGTAAACCATAATCCCAATCGCCAATATAATGGACAAAAGCCGGATCGAGGTTGCCGACCTTTTGCACAACACTGCGGGGAATTAATACGCAGTTGCCGTGCATAGTATCGCACATCTGAGGCTCTTTTGTTGGTTCGAGGATACCATATCGGAAGGGGTGCAAAGGGTTATTTCGCACCACACCTCCGTATGTTGTTTGACCCGTTTCGGGGTCGCAGGTAGAACCGCCAATGATGGCTTTTGTTTCTCCTTTTTCTGATAATTTTTGAGTTGTTTCTAGCAATACACTTACGGTGTCTCGATAAATAAGAGTGTCATCATTTAACCATAGGTAGTAGTCGGGATCATCTTTCATTGCTTCGGTAAAAGCCCCACGCATTCCCCCGTTCCAAAATAAGTTACCATCGCCGGAAAAAATATTGACTTGAGGATAGATTTGACGAACTGCCTCGCTGGTGCCATCGGTACTGGCGTCATCGACTAGATAGGCTAAAATATCAACATCGGCT
The DNA here is from genome assembly GCF_036705285.1 of Microcoleus sp. B4-C1. NCBI lineage: Bacteria > Bacillati > Cyanobacteriota > Cyanophyceae > Oscillatoriales > Microcoleaceae > Microcoleus > Microcoleus sp. B4-C1. The sequence goes on from NZ_JAUBUC010000095.1 coordinate 11,085, forward strand.
GGAAGTGCCTGCTTAAAAAGAGCATCTAAGCAAGCTAATGTTTTCTCTTTGCGGTTGAAGCAAGTTAAAAGGGCGGCGATTTTAGTACGGTTCATTATTCCCAATTTTGCTGCTTTTAACGATAGGTAAGGCTAAAAGTAACAGTGTTTTATTTTACCACTCGCTCGGCGGTTGCAACCGTCGCTACAAAAATGAAAGTATGGCTTACGCAGTCGCTCCCCCCCCCTTTTCACAATGGGGCTTTAAGAGTTCCCCACTTGGGCAACGGGGTGGGGGTATCAAGGTTTTAGAGTTTAAGAGCGTCAGTCCTAGAAGTCTGTCTGGGTAAACTATTGCTGTATTATAGTTGACCCGCGAACTTTTTGGTGATAAATTGGAATTTAGAACTTAAGTTAACAAGCGAAGCCTGCAAACTTCCTAGCACATTCATAATATTGATGAGTTGTACTAAGCAAAAATATTTATACTCGTAGGAGTTGAACAGTTTAAATGCCACATTATCATACAAAAAGTCCCATTGTTTTTGTGGTTTTCAATCGAGTGGATACTACTGAAAAAGTCTTCGAGGCTATTCGACAAGTTAAACCCCCTAAGCTGTTAGTAATTGCTGACGGCCCTCGTGCCAACAAACCTGGAGAAGATGAAAAGTGCGCCGCTGTACGTGCAATTATCGATCGGGTCGATTGGGACTGTGAAGTTCTGAAAAATTATTCAGAGATTAATTTAGGTTGCAGGGATCGCATTTCTAGCGGTTTCGACTGGGTATTTAATACCGTAGAAGAAGCAATTATACTCGAAGATGACTGTTTGCCACACCCGAACTTCTTCCCTTTTTGTGAACAGTTATTAGAGCATTATCGAGATGACAAACGGATTATGTCAATCGCTGGCGTAAATTTACAATTTGGTAGAAAAAGAACAGAAGACAGTTACTATTTTTCCCGTTTTAGTAACTGTTGGGGATGGGCGACTTGGCGCAGAGCATGGCAATACTATGATGTTGACATGAAGTTATGGCCTCAACTTCGGGAAGCAGGTTTTCTCGAAAATTTATTAGCTAATCCTCAATCTGTAAAAGTTTGGGATAGTGCTTTTCAGGTTTCCTATGATGGAACTGTCAACAATTGGTTTTTTAGATGGCTTTTTACTTGTTGGGTTCAAAATGGACTTGCTATTATTCCAGAAAACAATTTAATTTCTAATATTGGATTTGGCAGTCAAGCCACCCATACTTCAGGAGAAGATAGTATATACAGTAATATGCCAACGGAAGCAATGACCTTTCCTTTAAAGCATCCCAACCACGCGATCCGAAATTTTGTAGCGGATCAATTCACTCAAGATACATTTTATGATTATCATCCCCCATTAATCAGGCGCATCAAGAAAAAATTAAATAAGCTATGTGGGAACACAATATTTAACCTTCACTAAGTAATTAGTAACCATGTCTAAAATCTCAACATTTCTCAGTTCTATACTCAAAAATCCAATCACTGAATATCTGCGATTTTTAGTCAATTGGTGGAAAAACAAGTTTAAATATAATAATTTTTATCAAGACTATATGGCTTTGGTTACAAATTCAACTATCAGTCACAATGTTAGTGTGTCTAGTCGTGTAGCCATAGAAGGTTCTGTCATTGGTTCTTACACTTATGTGCGCGATAATACGCGAATTTTCAATGGTGTTGTCGGCAATTTTTGTTCGATAGGGCCAAACTGCATCATTCGCTTAGGCGTACATCCTGTGGGAAATTTTGTTTCAAGCCATCCGATATTTTATTCGCCAAAGATGCTAGTAGGGACAACCTTTGTAGACCAAAAATATTTTGAGGAAGAGGAAAAAACTGTCCATATCGGCAATGATGTTTGGATTGGCTCAAATGTTATTGTTGTAGATGGTGTAACTATTGGTGATGGAGCCATTATCGCAGCCGGAGCCGTTGTCACAAAAGATGTGCCACCTTATGCTATATATGGAGGAATTCCGGCCAAACTTATTCGCTATAGGTTTGATGAACAAAAGATTGATTTTCTGCTGAAGTTTAAGTGGTGGGACAATGATGAAAAATGGTTGAGAAAAAATGTCAAAGATTTTCACAACATTGACAAATTTATCCATATTTATAACACGGAAAATAGTTGAAGGCTAGCGGATTCGGTAGTAGGTCTAATTAGCCCGATGTTATATAACATCAGCAGTCATCTGGGATTTAAACTTAGACCAATTCAGAACCATCACAGCCGCTATGAATGCCAGTGTATCATTGCTAGTCTGATACGGTAAAAATCTATAGCGAAAACTAGCCATTCTCGGGTCACGTTCTTGGTATAAAATATCTTGGGCAAAGTTCCCCCAACGCTCATCTATCAAATCAATTGTCATACCAGCATGAGCCGAAGGTAGCAACATATTAGAGCCGTGAAGACCAATTACTAAGCGGCTTTGTGAATAAATACCGCATATTTCCTTTTCAACTTTTTCATTAAAACTATCCACTCTGTAATCTTCAATCCATTCTGGAAACTTAGTTTTTGTCCCCAAACCAGCTACTGCAAATTTTGCTTCTGGTACTTGCAACCTGATCTTCTCAAATAACTGCTGAATTTTTAAATTTTGCAATGGCAGTGACATTGCTTTTTGATCTATTTTTCTAAGCACTCGAAACAGCAAACGGTTAACTAATAAACGATCTTCGCGCCAAATAAAAGTAATTTTTATTTCTTTGTTCTCAAAGTTATGTTTTGGAACTCTAGTAAAGCGCGTGATGTCGAACTGACTGGGATGAGAATGAGCTTCGCTGACATAAATTTCATCAAAGCGTTTAGTTTCTTCTTCAACAAACTCGGCGAAGCTGGGATAGTAATTCTGACCATTTTTTAAAGAAATAGGTACGGTCCAGACTTCTGCAACTTCATCAGGAACCATCCACCTTAAAAACTTAGGAACTATCACAACTAACCCGTAGTCCGAGTTGCATTCTAAGTGCCTTTGTGCATTGAGCAACTTGAGCAGGGAATGACCATAAAGATGATCGATACAGTTTAAGATAATTACCCGATTGCAGGGTTTAAAAATTTCTTTTACAATCTCAAGTTTTTCCGGTTGAGGATTTTGGAGTGAATTAAGTAATGGTTGGCCTAACCATTCCTTCTTGTAAGCCTCGGCTGCAAAAATTTCTCCTTTTATTAAATTAACTTGGATGTAGTTTTTCACTCCATGACCTACTCTCAAATCGTCGATTATCTCGCTGCCGCATCCCTCGCACTTAGAGTCTAGAACAATGTGGATACCGTGCCACAGAACATTTTTGGGATTAAGTTCTGTTCCACAATAGGGGCAATTCGATCGCTGTTCGATTTTAGGTTTAATTTGAATCACTTTACTAATCCTCGGATTCTACAAGCTGCCTTGTATAAGTTAAGCGAACGCCAGATAAAATTTGCGAAGGGGCGCAATTCCTTAATCAAGAAATTGACTAATATAATCACGTAAAAATAAGTTATCAGAGTAGCTGCCGTTGCTCCAAAAGCTCCATACTTAGGAATCAGCAAAAAGTTCAACCCTACATTTAAAATAGATCCGACTACAGTCAAGTAAAGACCGTAGCGCAACTGACCTTCTATGTTCAAATATGTACTCCGTGCTACTCCAAAGTTACTGCCAAATTGCGCCCAAACATAGATTGACAGTACCGCTGCTGACTTCGCATAGTTTTCACCGTAAAGCAGATGCACTATCCAGGGAGAAAGTAATGATATCGGTATCGCCACTCCCAACCATAAAAATATCATAATATCCGAGTAAATTTGAAATTTATTTAGATATTCTTCATAATTTGTCTTTCTCAAATTCGCTAATTTGGGAAAAATAGAGCTGGATATGATCATCGGCAAGAAATCGCAGATTTCCGAAATTTTAACAGCGGCAGCATAATAGCCCAGTTGAGCATTTTGATTCATCGCACCGAGCATTATCTGATCGGTTTTCGAGTAAAGATAAATTGCCAATCCCGACAAAATTATAGGCCAACTCTCCGATAGCAGTTCCTTACACTTTTCCCAACTGAAGTGCCAATCCTTAATTTTATTCCCCGTAAGCTGATAAAAATATACATAAGCGATTCCTACCAATGCGACCTCTGTCAATCTAACCCAGGCGAAGGCAAGCAGGGGGGCTTTAATTGTTACTAACCCAATTCTGACAGCAGCAACTAAAAAACATACTGAATTTTTAGCCAACACTGTATATTTTGACTGGATTTGGGACTGAAACCAAAAATTGATAGCCTCAAAAGCATTAAAGATAGTTCCGGCTGCGATGATACCTACCAGCCACCGAGTCAGAGTGTCGTTGGGTTTGAGTAGCGCAATCACGGTGACAGTTAACAACAAAGTGATGCAGCCACCAGTAAATTGCAGTCCGAAGGCAGTTCCCAGGGTCTCATTTTTGCATTCTGGGTCGCGAGCGATATTCCTCACTACCAGAGTACCCAACCCCATCGTTGCCACCGAACTAAACAGCGACACAAAGGCGATCGCGTAGTTGAGCAATCCAAATTGTGTCGGACCAAGATAGCGAGCCACCCAAAGACCGACAAACAGACCTAGACCCATCTGCAAGATTTGGTCAGTGAACAGCCAAGCTATGTTGCTGAGTACCTGGCGCAGATTAGGGCCGAGCCTTTTACTGACCGCAGTTAACTTATCTAGCATCAGAATATTTTAAATCTTTACAAAACACAAACGCAGTTCTGGCAGGGTCGGCAATCTCGCAAAATTAGACTGGTTGGTCCTATAACAACATATCACAACTTGAGGGAGCATCTCAATGAAAGCAGCCCACCTAGAAATTGGAGTTTGGAGGCAGGAGGCACGAGGCAGGAGGCAGGAGGAAAGAGGAAGAAGGAAGGAGCCAGAAGAAGTGTTTTTACAAATATGAGATGCTCCCCAAATTGACCCACGATCCGCCCAATGCTTACTTCAATGGACAGTGCGAGCTAAAGAACGCCTTTGAGGGCTACTGGTGCTACTGTTAAGCTGTTCGGCATTTAAAGGGCTTGCGTAAGGTGCGTCAGCATCTAAGGTTTTCCGTTTCAGCGTAAGGGTTCTAGCTGACGCACCCTACTAGCCTCGTTACTGGTTTAAATGCTCCACAGCTTAGAACTATTGTTAGCATTATCTATCGCCAGTCGAACCGTCAACATTGCGTAACTCAGCCAAGGATTTGCTATCTCTATAATATAACTTTCTGTGATGTTGCTTATAATAATAGACACTAGAAAACAAATCGGTATTCCCGCTTCTTCCAGGGTGCTACGACTCAAATACCGAACTGCGTAAGCTAAATTGAGCAGCAAGGAAGTCATCATTAAGATTAATCCGGGCCAACCGAAGGCTAACAAGATACCGATCGCGCCATTGTGAGGATTTTTCGGTTGAAATCCATTAGGAGTATAAATAAAATAAGCCGGAGTACCCGATCCTAACTTATCTTGTTGAAAAAATCCATCGTATCCGTAGCCAAACCAGGGGCGCTGATTTACCGCAGCAATTAACTGCGGCCAGAATTCTGTCCGCCCAGTTAGAGTCAAGTCTTTGCCTAAGCCACCTACAATAATATCCTCTAGGTTGTCTACTACAAAAACAGTCATAATTATGCTGACGACCAGGAAACATATAATCGCAGTAAAGGCCCACTGAAAACTTAATTTTTGTAGAAAGTTTAGTGACGAGACTGCAATTATTAATAGGATTGTAATCACTAGAGCCGCGCTCGATTTATTAGCCCTTACTAGGTAAAATGAAAAGAACATCATTCCCAAAGCAATCCAGCGATCTTTCTGAGTTTTAGCTCCTTGAAAATAATGCAAATACCAAAATGCCGTACAGAGAGCTAAGACTCCCCCCAAAGAATTTTTAGATTGGGTCAAGCCAACAAAATCGCCTGCTCCAGGGGGTTTAATTACAAAACTTGCCAAACCGATTGCCGTGTATCCCCACCGCCAGAAACGAGATAAATCCTCCCATTTATATTGGGCTGCAATGTAAAACCCGAAAGCAGTAAATCCTGAGAAAGCTAGGCTTGCTCTTAGCGTTTCTTCAGGAACTAGAGACCATAATGTAGACAGTAAGGGAAGTAATATATAAAGTAAAAAGAAAGGATTCATTATCAATATTTTGGCAATAATATCTATGAAATTGCTCATAAAAATTTTAATTCTTGAAATCAAAATTAATACTACCCAGGGGTAAAAAAAATAAGGTATTAGTTTTAATATCCCCCCTTCTGGATCTTTCAAGTTAACAAAATGCAAGTAATTAAAAGGAGGTTGTATCAAAAAGGGAGAGATAAAAATATAAAGACCAGCAAAGCTTTTTTCTAAAGCCAAACCGATTTTTTTATAGCTGGCAAATTGAAATAATAGTATAGTTGCCATCCCGACTATAGCAAGTAGCATCAAAGTCAATGAAGAACTACCTAAAATCAGCTCTCTCAGCATATTGGGTAGAGACACTGGTTGATTCATAATTGCTTTCCTTTATCACCAACAATATCAAATTATATAGATATAAAATATAGCCGTCAACCCGCAACCACGCTAACACAGAAATTAGGCATAAAGCAAAAATACAGCATCGTTTTTTCGGTGATCGCTTAAAATAATGAGCTTTTTGCCCAGCACTAAAAAGGCTACACTTATATAAATCATAGTCAATAAAATTAGGTGGTGTATGGTTAACACCCATTTTCCAAGACAGATAGCCCCGTCGGTTGTGGGTGTTGTCTTGTTTGCTTCCAGTGTCCTCGCTGATGCCAGGATCACCCCGGCACAACTTCCCATCCCGCTAGGCGCAGACCAAGCCCAGAATGTTGCGCCCGTTAGGCGATCGCCCGAAAGCTACAAACTCGGCGGTGGCGATCGCATCCAAGTAGAAATACTCGAAGTACCCGAACTTAGCCGTGGCTACGAAGTCCTTTCCGACGGTTCAGTCAACCTGCCCCTGATCGGCTTGGTCTCCATCCGCGGTCGCACCTTAGTAGAAGCCACCAACATCATCCGCAACGCCTACCGCCGCGTCCTCAAAGACCCCATAGTCACAGTCAGCCTCGTCGCCGCCCGCCCCCTCAACGTCGGCGTCATCGGAGAAGTCACCAGGCCCGGAAACTTCACCATTACCCTAACTCCTGGCCCGGGAGCCGCGCCGAGTGTCCAGTACCCCACTGTCACCCAAGCGATCAGACTCGCAGAAGGCGTCACGGGTGTGGCCGACATCCGCAACATCCGCGTCCGCCGTCCCCAACGAGACGGCCCCGATCAAGTGCTCAATGTCAACCTGTGGAAATTCTTGGAGGAAGGAGACATCTCTCAAGACATCATTTTGCAAGACAGAGACACAATCGTGATTCCCACAGTCGCCAACTTCAACCAAGCAGAAGCTCGTCAATTTGCGACGGCAAACTTTTCGCCACCCCCAGAAAAACCTCGATCGATCTCCATCGTTGGTCAAGTCACCCGCCCCGGGGCTTACGTCGTGATCGGTGGCAATACCACCAACGACCTCAGCCGCGAAGGTTTCCCCACCGTCATCCGGGCCATTCAGCTAGCTGGTGGCATCACATCGGATGCCGACATCCGGCAAATCCAAGTGCGGCGCGTCACCAGAAGAGGTGAACAAATTATCCCAGTCAACCTGTGGCAGTTCCTAGAGTCCGGGGACGGCGCCCAAGATACCATCCTCCAGGAGGGAGACACGATCATTGTGCCCAAAGCCACGATCGTTAACCCAGCAGAAGCTGGCGTACTCGCTAGCACTAACTTTGCCCCCGTCGGCATTAACGTTTTTGTAGTAGGAGAACTCAGAACATCCCTCGATCCCTTGAGGCTCCCAGCTAATGCCACACTGAATCAAGCTTTAGTTTCCAGAGGATTTTTTGGCTACGAGAATACCAGAGCTAGAAGGGATAAAGTTGAGCTAGTCCGCCTCAATAACGACGGTACAGCTACTAAACGGACGATCGAAGTCAATTTAACTCAAGGAATTAACGAAGAAACCAATCCTCAACTTCGCAACAACGACATGATTATCGTATCTCGCAGGGGTCTCGTCAATTTTGTCGATCGCATGAACGCTGTAATCGGACCTGTCGGGCCTGCGACGGGAGTGTTAAATTTTATAAACGTTATCCGATTTTTATTCAGGTAAGAAGGCGGCGGGTGAGGTGGATAATTCCTGGCAAAGGCTAGAATAAACTAAACAATAAGATTACCCAGCCGCGACCTGGCCGCTTCAAAAATATCAACCTCAAAAATATCAACCTCAAAAATACCCAGGCTGAATATGGATAGCAGACAAGATTACCAACCCTTCACACCCAAATCGAATGGCAAACTGCCGGAGTTATCTGCTCAGAACTACAGAGATCACTTTGTTGAGGAGAGAGAAGAAGAAAAGCTAGACTTGTCCTGGCTCTTAGGCGTCGTGCGCCGTCGCTTCCCGGTCATGGCAGCCGCCACCATTGCTTTGAGCGCCCTGGCAGGAACAGCGATCGTCGCCACTTCTAAAAGCATAACGATCGAGTATGAAGGCTCCTTTTCCCTGTTAGTAGAACCCGCCACTGCTGAAGGTTTGCTGTCCAAACAATTAAACAACACCCAAGCTGCCGACTTAGCAAGAATTAATATAGAAGGAATTAGCTTAGTAGACTACGAAACCCAAATTAGGATTTTGCGTAGCCCCAAATTGATGCAGCCCGTGCTTGAGGAATTGCGAGCGTGGTATCCCAAAATGACCTATACGGAACTGATCTCAAAAATGTCCATCAACCGCATCAGCTACACGAAAGATGGCAAACAGCAAGGCACAAAAATTTTACAAGTTCGCTACAAAGATGCAGACAGAAAAAAAATTAACAACGTATTGGACAAAATTTCTAAAGCTTATCTAGACTACAGCTTGCAGCAACGGCTGATGGGCATTAATCAAGGTATTAAATTTATAGATACGGAGCTTCCCAAGCTCCGAGAAAGAGTAGAAGTTCTGCAATTGCAAGTCCAAAGACTGCGGCAGCAGAGCAACTTATTTGAACCTCAGATAGAGGGAAAATCTTTGTCTGAACAAGTTCAAAGCATTCGCGGCAAGCAAGTAGAAATCAGAGTTCAGCTAAAAGGGATGCGAAACCTCTACCAAAGCTATGAAAAACTACTCAAGGAAAATAATCCCCAGGGGCTGCTGATTACCCAAGGACAAGCTTACGGCGGACTCTTAGGTCAAATTCAGAGAATAGACTCGGAATTGTCAATGAAATTAGCTCAGTACAGAGAAGACAGTTTGCCAGTTTTAGCGCTGCGAAAAAGTCGGGAAGAACTTATTTTAACCGCCACTCAACAAGCAAAAGAAGTGGTGATGGGAAATTTAGAGACCCAAATCAAAGAAATTGAAGCGCGCGATCGTGAAATGACCGCTGTGCAAAATGCTCTCAACCAAAAAATTAGAAACTTTTCAGTTACAACCCGACAATACGACAATTTACAGCGAGAACTGCAAGTAGTTACTAAGAGTTTGTCGGACTTCTTGGCAAAACGAGAAGCCTTGCGAATTGATGCGGCTCAGGAGCAAATACCCTGGGTGCTGATAAATCCTCCGGAAATTCCGCGAGACAAATTCGGCAACCCTATAACAGCTACCGTCAAACAAACCAGAAAACAGTTAGCGCTGGCAGTAATTTTAAGCAGTCTGCTGGGCATAGCCGTCGGCTTGCTCGTAGAGGTACTAAATACTGTGTTCCACACTCCAGAATCACTCAGAATGGCCACAAGATTGCCAATACTCGGGGTGATTCCGTTTACCAAGAAAGTCAAGCGCAGACCGCCAGCCAGACAGAGAAAACTAACATCGGCTCGATCGAACTCGAAAGTGGAAGTAGTCGAACAGGTCGAAGCTAGACCTACTGGTTCGATGAGCGGGGCACCAAGTATTTTGAGCGACTTGGACTATCAATTTTTAGAAGCATTTCGATCCCTATACACGAACATTCACTTGCTGAGTGCAGGCACGGCAATTCGATCGCTCTTAGTCGGCTCAGCCGTAACCGGAGACGGGAAATCTACAGTAGCTTTGCACCTAGCAGCCACAGCAGCAGCCGTAGGACAGCGAGTATTGTTAGTAGATGCAGATTTGCGTTGCCCCCAACTGCACACTAAGTTAGGACTGTCGAACGTGCGTGGCCTGGGCGATGCCATCTCCACAGATATCAGCCTCAACGACGCGATTCAACGAGCCCCGAACCAAGAAAATTTGTTTGTACTCACCGCAGGCCAAATTCCCCCCGATCCGATCAAGCTTCTTTCTTCCAAAAAAATGCAGTATCTGATGGAGCAATTTCAAGCATTTTTTGACTTAGTAATTTATGACACCCCGCCACTAGCAGGCTTGGCAGACACCCACTTGATCGCAGCTCACACAGACGCTACGATTATGGTCGTCCAAATTGGGCAAACGGACCGAGCGCAAGTTCGCAAAGTTTTAGAAGAATTAAAAATTTCTGGAGCTTCCGTCTTGGGAATCGTTGCTAATGGCTGCAAAAACACCGGTCACAGCTACCGCCAACGCCCGGTCGTTTTAGACACGCTCTACGACCAAAAACTATCGGCTTTAGGTACGAAAAATCCTAATTAGACAAATGTTGATGCAGGGAGCATCTCATATTTGGAAAAAAACTTCTTCTAGCTCCTTCCTTCTTCTTCTTTCCTTCTTCCTCTTTCCTTCTTCCTCTTTCCTCCTGCCTTCTGCCTCAAAACTCCAATTTCTAGCGGAGGGCTGCTTTCATTGAGATGCTCCCGTTGATGCACGCGGCCGAGCGCCGCCGTCCTCAACGGGAAACGCACAACCAAGCTATACCCTGATTTTTTGATAATAGTACCATTTGAGAAAGAAAATGATAGACTAACGGACATAGCCTCGTGTGTCAACCGAGATTGCGCGGATCTTTAAATTTTGCCGTAATTACTCAGAAAATGATTGAGAAATCAGCAAAAGTGGGTAAACTACATTTAGCAGATCGCAATCTCAATCAGGAAAAGACACCTTTGAAGGTGAACGTTAGTGTAAACGTTAATGAGAACGTTTCAACCCAGAAACTTGGTAGGGATTATTCTATGAGTACAGTTATGGTTGTTGATGATAGCGTCACTCTGCGGGAGATGATCGCCGACTTGCTCAAAGGTAGAGGACTCAACGTCACGGTAGCGAGTGATGGCGTAGAAGCTCTAGAGCAAATCAAGGCTAACCGCCCAGATTTAGTCGTTCTGGATATCGTGATGCCCCGGATGAACGGCTACGAAGTCTGTCGCAGGCTCAAAAGCGACCCTAAAACCCAAAATTTGCCTGTCGTAATGTGTTCGAGCAAAAGCGAAGAGTTCGATCGCTATTGGGGAATGAAACAAGGAGCCGACGCTTACATCGCCAAGCCATTTCACCCTCAAGAATTGGTCGGGACTATTAAGCAACTGCTGCGAGGTTGAGGTGGAGGAGTAGGGACAGGAAAAAAATTGTCTTGAGCGCTGATTATTTCTGCTCCCGCAGCCTCTCTAAACTACTCGATTGACAATAGTCCAAACATCCCCGTCCGATCGCACGTAGGGAACAGAAATACTCTTAAAACCAGTAATAAAAGGCTTGTAATAAACTTGCCAGTAGCTGGGACTAATTTGGTCGGCGATGGCTTTGAGTCCCTTCACTTCCGCCGCCAGTTCCGCCGCCAGTTCATTAATCCGTTCCGCGTGTCCCTGAGCTAGTAATCTTCCTTCTTCAACTTGCTCCTCCATCGGAGTGATTCTTTGCAACTTTACCGACTGCTGTTGTTTCTGACTCAGTTGAGCAGACAGAGCCGCGATCGCGTCATCTATACCCTTGACTTCTGCCGACACTTGTGCTGTTTCCCTGGCGTGACGCCGATAAGCATCGGCGATCGCTTGGGGCGAATTACCCGTTGGGACAACATCGGCAATACTAAGCTGCTGGCGTTCCAGGCGCAATTCCTCAATTTTAGAGTAAATTGCTTCTATATCTGTCTGAAGTTTGTCCACCTAATTATTACCGCGTGGTTGTTTGATATTTTAGCATATTAACACAAACCAATGACCTAATCGCCCTATAAATAGCATACAGCACTTCTGGATGTTATGAGGTACAGTAGCAGCAATTAGTAAACCAGTTTTTAAGATGTTTCGGATTAATTAAGTCAAGAGCCACAGAAATTATGGTGTCAACCATTTTAGTGGTGGTTGGTGACAAATGGATCGAGAAAGATTTGAGTTGCGACCACCATAATTCAATTGGATTAAAATCAGGAGAGTATGGGGAAAAACACAAGATAGAAGCACCCACCGCTTCAATCATAGGCTTAATTGAATCTACTTTATGCGCGGGTAAATTATCAATTCACGTCTACTGCTCCCGACCACAATTGTGGCACTAAACATTGCTCAATAAATACCTCAAATGCTTTGCCATCCATTGAGTTATCCATTGTCATGAGTGCCACTACTCGCTTCAAACTAATTGCACCAATTACTGTGACTTTTTTCCCTCGGTAAAAAGGTTTAACCGCATAGACTCTCGTTCCTCGTTGTGAACGTGCATGACTTCTGGTTAAACAAGCGTAATACTCCAGTCTCATCTAAAAAGACTAGATTTTTTGGGTCGATATGCTTGAGTTTTTACCAATAATCTAACCTTAACTTCATGACTCTTTCAGTGCCGGCTTGGCTACCGATCACTGTTTTTTTTTACGATTCTTCTGGGCAAATAACTCACACAATTCTAGTAAGGTTGCATCGGGATGTGCTGCCACTATTTCTCTCAAAGAAGCTGTGGAATTATTCAAATGACTATATCTCGGTTTCCCACTCTCGTTTCGGCTGTAAATTCCCCTCGATTTTTTGTTGCTTGACCAGTTTTTGAACTAAGCTTTTACTGACGGAAAATATCGCTGCTGTTTTTCTGATCGACAGCTTCTGATCTTGATGGGCTGCTACTATTTTTGGAAAGCAAATTTACTAAATATGCTTTCATTGGTGTATTTTTTAATCTATTCTTATTGTACCTCATAACACCCGGAAGTGCTGTAAGAGTGACCGCCCTTGGCGCCGAGGGGATCGAGCTTAACTGAACCGTATGGCGCTATATAGCAATCCTAAATGATTCGTGTAATTCTTGTAGGGGCCATTGGTCACAAGTTAAGCCTGTATGCCAGTTGTCAAGGGGATTTGAGAAGATGTGTCAAAGAAAAATTGGTTTTT